>JAJTIE010000034.1 GCA_021300195.1 Bacteroidota bacterium
AAGTCCGCAGACGCCAATGATACTAGGGTAACTCCCGGGAAAGTAGGTCGCCGCCTCCTTTAATTCAAAACCCCTCCTGTGAAAACAGGTAGGGGTTTTTTATTGACTCTACCTACTAAACACTAAACGGGGGGAGGGGGGCGGGAGATGCATGGGCAATCCCTCTCTGCTGGGGATAGATTCGGCTGCACCGCACAGCCAATACTGCCTCAACCCGAACTGCTCAGTCTGTTACTTCTGCATCCGGGTGCTTACGAATGGATCGGGCCGCTAGATCGATACATTTCTTCAATCAGGCGAACTACCGCAGCGCCATCTTCTCCACTTATGCTGGGCTGCCTACCATGCAGCAGGGTATCCACCACATTTTGGATTATGTAGTGATGATTAGCTGCACTGCCCTGATAGGCTCCGTACTGATTGGGTGGTTCTCCGGTGGGCAGGCTAGGCGCTTCTACCCCCTCTATCTCACAGTACACCAGATCGTTCATATACTGGCCAGCTATGCGCACGGTGCCCTTTTCGCCAATCAGGGTGATACTGCTCTCCAGATTCGCCTGATAGACGGCCGTACTAAAGTGTAGGCTACCCAGGGTGGGCTGCCCGGGCAGCGAGAATAGCACGTGGCCGCTATCTGCCATATCTGTATTGTGCTGGTGCGCCAGGTTCTTCAGCATGCGATGGTCTATGTACAGGGGGCCGAGTAGCCAGTACAGTATATCGATAAAGTGGCTAAACTGGGTGTACAGCACCCCCCCATCCAGCTCGCGTCTTCCCCGCCATCCGCCGGTGTGGTAATAGCGGTCGTCTCGGTTCCAGAAGCAGTTTACTTGCACCATATAGAGCCTGCCCAGTGCCCTACTGTCTAGCAGCTCCTTTAGCCATACAGCGGTGGGGGTAAAGCGGTTTTGCATCACGACAAACACTTTTCGCTGCAGGGCTGTAGCTTTCTGCACCACCGCTTCGCAGGCACGGCTTTCCAGCCCCATGGGTTTCTCTATTACTACGTGTCGGCCTGCTTCGAGTGCTTCGAGTGCCTGCAGGGTGTGCAGATAGTTTGGTGTGCAGATGTGTATTACCTCAGCGTCCGACTGCCGGAGTAGCTCCGTGAGCGAGCCATAGATGGGCACACCCTGATCCTTCAGGCCCTTCAGTCGATCCGAATCGGGATCCGCAACTGCGGCCAGTGTAGTTTGTGGGTGCTGTAGCAGGATCTCGCAATGGCGCCTGCCTATGTAGCCCACGCCCAGTACGGCACACCGTAGCATTAGTCTATCCCCATAAATATTCGGCTCCAGCGCACGCCCCCTTCTATGGAGATCAATACGAAGAGGGGTTTGCCTACGATGTGGTCCTCGGGCACAAAGCCCCAGTAGCGGCTGTCTTCGCTATTGTGGCGGTTGTCTCCCATCATCCAGTAGTAGTCCATCTCGAAGGTATACTCGTTCAGGGGCTTATCGTCCAGGTACACCTGGTTGCCTGCTATGCGTGTAGTGCCGGCATCTTCATACACTTCAATAACTCGGCTATACAGGGGCAGATTCTGGGGCGTGATGCGCAGGCTCATGCCCTTCTTGGGTACCCGGAATGGCCCCATGTTGTCCAGGTTCCAGTCTTTGAAGGGAATCAGCTCGGGGTGTGTGACGAAATTTCCATCTCGGTAGTTTTTGGGGTAGTGCACCAAATGCTGCTGGCGTAGTGCATCCAGTGTGTAGGCCTCATTGTCCAGCACAAACTGCGGCGGGTTTTTCACCCCATAATGTTCGTGTACATTGAAGGGTGCTTTCTTTACATCGGCCACACAGTTTAGGGCTTTTACCTGTTCCACCAGATGGTCGGGCATGGAGGTAACCCATAGGGCCCGATTGAGGCTGTCTACCACAAATGTGTCCGAGTAGGGGTTCCCGGCATCGGCACCAACCAGATACAGATTCGCATTTTGCCCGCCTTCCTCCTGTATCAGGGCACGATTGGCATGGGCCACAGGCCTCCGGAAGCCTAGCTCCAAAAATTCGGCTTCACAGTTCTTCAGGCTTTGGTTCGGCTTCGCATAGATGATGTAGCGATGCTGCATATCTGGCGGGTTCAGCGCGGGCCGTCCGTTTACGTATAGCTGGGCATTCTTTATGTGGAGCACATCTCCCGGTATGCCTACGCAGCGCTTGATGTAGTTTTCCTTCAGGGTGGGTATGTCTACTGTACCCAGGCGCTGGTCCAGGGGCTGTATGTCATGTGCCGGAAAGTTGAATACCACCGGCTCTCCCCGTTCTATATCCTGTACGCCCCATAGGCGTGCATAGGGCAACTGAAAGCCAGGTATGTAGCTTTTTATACCCGTAAAGGGGATGCTGTTGTGCACGAAAGGCAGGGCGAAGGGCGTCATGGGGAGGCGTGCCCCATAGTGTACCTTGCTTACAAACAGGAGGTCGCCTACTAGCAGACTGCGCTCCATGGAGGCGGTGGGAATGAAGAATGCCTCCAGCAGGAATGTACGGATGAAAAAGGCGGCGATGGCGGCGAAAACCAGCGCATCTGCCCACTCCCGAAAAATACCTTTTTTCTTTCGGTCTTTGCGGCCAAAAGGCCAGAGGATATGCCAGACCCGTGCTTTTTTATCGCCCATAGCAGCTATATACTAGAGGCTGCAAGCTACAGAAAACGTCACGAAATAGGGGGTGTTAGTCAGGCTAATCTTGAATGTTTATCTCTGACCCCGCACCCTTATCCAGTTCTCCGTCTGTTTCATCCTGTATAAACGTTTCTTCTGTTGCCCTCACTTCCTCATAGGATTGAGATGCTGCATCGGACTCTGCGTCAATTTCCGCTTCAGCTTCTTTGTACACCTGGCGGGTTTCACCTGCTGCTGCGTCTTCCACATCCATGGTCTGCACCTCGGCCTGCAGGTTGTCTATGGACGTAAGGGCCTCTTCGTCTTGTACAACCGGATCTTCGTCTTCTTCAAATACCTCAGAGTCTACCCCGCTACTGGCTCCATCACCCAGCATGCAGCAGCCATCTCCCCGTCCGTTCACCTTGTAGCCATGGTCTATCAGCTCTTCTACCAGCTTTTGCTCTGTGATCTTTCCTGGATTGTAAATGATCGATACAACGTTGTTACTGGCATAGCCGAAGCTGGAGATACCCTCTATGCCCAAAAGTGCACTCTCAATAGACTCATGCGAACAGTCTTCGCAACTCCCAATCACACGGAATGTGAGTTTTTTGGAATCTTGGGCAAGCGCACTGCCCACTACCAGGGCGCACGCAAACAGAAGGGATGCAGATACGTATCTCATCATGATGACTGAATATGTACAAATGTAATGGAATATTTGAATTTTGGGGGCACGGAACCCGAAATAGTTAAAAAAATTAAATCAATGCTTGATCATTTTTATTGTCTTTGCCTGCCCCCGGTCATTTTTTAGCTGTACGCTATATAGGCCCGGTGCCCAGCTTTGCGTAGCTAAGCGTAGCCTGCTACTGTGTACGCTGCCGCTGGATACAGGGTTGCCCATGCTATTGAAAACAATATAGCTACCCTCGCCTTCCAGACTTAGCTCGTCTGTAAATGGTGATGGGAAGGCACGCAGATCAATGTCGGCGGTGGATAGCTTGCTGCGGCTTACGCCTGCGCACAGCGTTCCGGTTGTAACCTGATATGAACATAGGGCAGCCCGAATGCTCTGGTTCAACTCCCCGTCGAATAGCATCTCGTCCGCATCCAGCAGATTTTCCACTGCCTGCTCTATGGTCAGGCTATTCGTGTTCAGGTACAGGGTCTGGAGTACCAGGGCATCGGTCTTTTCACGTCCATGGGTGGTCCATACCTTCATGAGGGCCGAGGCCCAAACCTCGCCTATGTCGTAGAAATTTACGGGGCTCTTGCCTATAGCGGTCGGGTAGGTCTGTGTAGTGGCTACCGTTCGGCCATCCCAAAAGGGGTTGTGGCCATCCCAGTCAAAAACCGATTGCCAACCAAAGTTTGACAAGCTGCGGCTATAGCTGGCGCATAGGTAGTCGGCTATGCCCTCTTCGAGCCCCCGGTCTACATTATTGGCTGATACGCCCGTGGGGTCTGCCATTTCGCTGAGCGCGTGGGTGTATTCGTGAATGATCACGTCGGCATCCTCGGCATCATCCACCCCTCCGGTGCCGAAGGATATGTAGCTGTCGAGGCCAACCGGAAAGAAGGTGCTGTTGTCTCCCCCTTGCCCCTGGGGGTCTATGCGCAGGGGGGCATTAAACAGATTGGTAAAACCCAGCTGCTGCACCCAGCGCTGCAGGGTATCTACGTGGTAGTACGCATTTACCTGCTCAAAGCCCTGTTGGCTGCGGTTGTACAGAAAGCTGTTTATCGTGCTGGTTACTGGTGCCGAAAGGGGGCCGCCCAGGTCGGCAATCTCCACATAGGGCCCCTTTAGCCTGAAAAGGCCGTTTTCGTAGGCTAAGCCTTTGAGGGTAACCAGGCTGCGCTGCTTGTTTAGCGAGTCATTGGTGGCATCCAGGTTGTCCCGATACTCGGGGTAGGCACCATAGGCCAGTCTTGCACGCGTCATGGGGTTGGGCAGATATACCCAAGCGGTGGCGGTGGTATCCAGCTTGTCCAGGCCTCGGTCTCGCTCCTCCAGCAGGGTCTGGCTTTGTACGTCCCAGTAGGAGGCGTGGCTGCCCCCCTCTGCGGCTTCCTCGTAGGTGATTACCTCCCAGGCCGGTACCAGTTGCCCCTCCTGGTAGCGCCATACAGGGCCTTCGCGATACAGTTTGCCCCCATACGCATCCAGTGCCTTGGCCGTCAGCACAAAGCCCAGGCTCCAGTCTGGCTCGGCCTCTGCCTCGGCTAGGGCGGCGTGCCACTGCCCACCGATCGAGACCTCCCTTCCGGCCTTGTTCAGGTTCAGCTTGATCCAGGCATCCAGGATGGGTATGCCCCGATGCACCTGCTGAAAGCTGAAGTGCTCGCCCCCCGGGCTGGCCCGATGGGCAAAAAAACGGGGCGGCTCGCTCAGTGCCAGCCGCTGCTGTAGTGCCAGGGCATAGGCTTCGGCACGCTGCTGTATGCTATCCGGCTGCACGGGCAGGCTGGCCAAGGCCGAGCCGGAGAGACAAAACACGCACAGAAGCAAGGGTGAAATCTGTTTTTTCATAATACTTCTATCCTTAGGCGGGCCTGTGCTGCAAGGCTGCAAAAAGCGTCTGCTTCTGCCTCGGGTACCTCTACCACCTGCTCACAGCACTCGGAGTAACGACTTTCCAGTGCTTTTAGGTCAAATTCACTCAAAATTCTTTGGGCCATCGCGGTTTGTGCGTAATCAAATACTAGCCGGATCCGCCGGAGCCGTACCAGGGGTACAACGGTAGCTGCTGCCAGGGCCAGGCGTGCGGTTTCGCCATAGGCCTGGATCAGGCCGGGTATACCTAGCTTTGTGCCGCCAAAGTAGCGCACCACGACGACAAGGGCGTGCGTAAGCCCATGCGACCTGAGCCGCCGCAGGATGGGTGCCCCTGCACTGTGGCTGGGCTCTCCGGCATCCTGGGCGGCCTCTTCGGCACCCAGTTTCCAGGCATAGCACAGGTGGTGCGCCTCCGGGTGCCCCTGCTTTACCTCAGCCAGGGCCGCATCCACCCCAGCCCGGGCCTGCACCCCCCAGGCATAGCCCTCAAAACGGCTGCCTCGGTCTCGATACGAGGCCTGAGTAGGCGCCAGTAGGGTATAGGCAGCGTGGGGGTGGGCAGCACGGGGCCGAGCCATGGGGGAACATCGGGATGAATAGAGAAGGGTACCAATCTACGGCTATCCCGTCGCATATTGCAAGATGAAACGAGCATACCCGCTAATCCTCGCTTGCCTGGCCCTGCTGGTGGCCTGTGGCCCCGGGATGGAGCGCCAGCCCCCAGCCCTGGAGCAGCAGCTGCGCACCCAGCTACTGGAGAGCTGTGCGCACGGCCTGGTGCTGGAAAAGACCGTACGCTACAAAACTGCGACCCAGGACAGTAGCGAAACGATACGGTGGAACTATCGGCCCGACACCGCCCAGGGTGGCTGCAGGCTTGTGTATGACACAGACGGCCAGGCCCTGGCAGCAGGCGATGGGGCCAGCAGCCCGCACTACCTGACCGATGAGCTGCACTATCTAACCGATTATCTATACGCCAGCCCGGCATTCCGGTCCTATTTTCGTGTAGATAGTAGCGAACAGCGAGTGGTAGCCACCCTGCTGCCAGCGCACGCCGGCCGTACCGAGCTGAAAGCACAGCGGCTGGAATATAGCACCCAGGGCACAGTGCGGAGTATACAGAGCCATATTTATCGTTCTAATGCGCTTTTTGTGGCAGATGTAAACCTGAATGTTCGCTTTCAGCCAGATGGGCGACTGGCTGGGTACATGCTCAGCTTCCGCAGCCAGACCCAGGGTAAGGCCCAGCCTACATATATCGAAACTACGGCCCGGGTGCTGTACCCCTGATGGGGGCCGGTGCCTGTTTTGGGTGCTGTTTGTGCCGGGTGCCTGCACGCGCCTATCGTAGCAGTGCCTGTAGGCCGGTATAGAAGGCAGACCACCCCCGCCATTCATACAGCTCACTACCAATGGCGTTGTGCAGCAGCAGGCATAGGGGCCCCCCCAGGCTGCGCTGCTCCTCGGCCTGCAGGCGCACCACCAGCAGCGCCTGCTCGGGGTCCAGGCCCTGCTGGTGTAGGGCGCGGTCCATGGCGGCAAAGGGCACACGTAGCAAGGGGGTGGTTTCCTCGCGCTCGCAGTCGTACCAGTAGAAGGGGTGGCTGGTGCCATGCCGATAGCCTGCTCGTCCGGCGTAGCCTGCACTCCAGTCGGCCCGCACACCCGCGGCCAGCAGCGTACGGAACGTATCGGGGTAGCTGTAGCGCAAAAAATGCTGCCTGCTGGCCAGTGGCTGGCCCAGGTGCTGCTGCCACTGGGCCAGCTGGGCCCGTAGCTCGGCAGGCTCCAGGCCGCTGCGGTAGCCCGGGTGGGGGTGGCAGGCCACACCGGCCTGCTGCACATGCTTTATCAGCCGCTGTAGGGCCGGGTGCGCCAGCGTCAGGCCATTGTCCCACCTGTGCGCACGCGATGCTAGCCAGAAGAAAACCAACTGTTCTGCAGGCCAGTGGGCCAGGTAGCGGCGGGGGTCTAGTGGGTCGGTAGGCCGCAGGCGTGCCCACAGTTCGCGTGTGCGACCCTGCATCAGGTCTCGCCCCAGGCTGCCCAGCCGCCGCCAGTAGGGCTTGTGGCGGTAGGCCCAGGGGTGGTCTATATCGAAAGTGAGGAGGGGCCGAAAACCGTGCCCCGGGGGCCTGAAGCCCGGCCACTGCTGCTGTAGGCTTGCCAGCAGGCTTGCCACTGCCAGCTGCAGCACGGGCCGCTGGTGCCATTCGGGTGGTACAGGCCGCCCATGGGCATCCAGGGTGGGTGCCGCAGCCGGATAGGCCCAGGGCTCGGCCAGGAGCCAGAAGAGCTGGCCCAGCAGGTCGTGCGGAGCAGGAGCTGGCCCAGTAGCACCTGCCTCCAGCAGGGGCGAGGGGGCCAGGTAGGTGGCCCCGGGTATCGCATGCCCAATACTGAGTAGGGGCCGGTCGGCCTGTAGGGGTGGCTCGTCCAGGAACCGGATGGATACCCGCAGGTGTGCCGCCAGTACCTCGCACACGTAGCGGAGCCGGGCGGTAGGGTGGGGGCTATACACCAGCAGCTCCATGGGCCGGCTAGGCGGCTTTACGCTTCCTGAGTTCTACCCAGGCGTAGGCCCCCAGCAGCAGCAGGAAGAGGATGGAACCGATGGTGCTAAGCACGGCACCAGACTTTACCACCTCATTCCGGGCTACAAAGAAGATCTTGTGTGTACCCGCGGGCACCACTAGCCCGCGCTGCACAAAGTTGACCCGCTGGATGGGCAGCTCCTGCCCACCGGGCTTATCCAGGTAGGCCGTCCAGGCCGGGGGGTAGTACACCTCGGAAAATGTAACGAAGCGGGCCTTGCTGCTGCGGTAGTCGTAGGCCATCCGGTTGTTTTCCCATTGGGTGAGCTGGATGGTTTCGGTACTATCCAGTGGCTCCTGGCTGTAGCTACCCAGCTTGGGCTGGTCTGTGGCTTCCAGCAGGGCCAGCTGTGCGCTATTCACGCTGTCTAGTGCCAGCAGTACATCATCCGGCCGTGGCAAGATGCGCACCTGGGGGGTTATCCAGGCGGGCCCATAGGCAGCAGGGTTTCGGTAGGGTATTTCTCCGCCTACGGGCTGGGGTAGGGCGGGCTGCAGGAGCGAGTCTGGCAGCCCCGGCTGGTGGATGATGTAGCGGGTATTCAGCATGTTTAGCACATTCCAGTGTGCCTGCGCCACCTGGCCCTGTGCCAGTGCCCGATAGCTGGGCGCCAGGTAGGCCTCTATCAGCTGCTGATAGCGCTTCATCTTGATAGGACTATAGCCGCCAATGCTGTACAGGCTGCGGGGCGTAAGCCCATCGCTGTTGAAGGGGTCTCCTCGGGTAATGGGGAGTACCCGGAAATATTGGTCCTGTAGCCAGGTCTGCATCTGTATATCCAGTGGGCGTACAGGTGCCTCCGTTTCCTGCCGGGGCACATAGTTCTCCCGCCACAGGTAGCGCATATCTAGCACAAACACGTCCAGCACCACCAGCAGGGCTACGCCCGCCAGGGCCAGGTTGCGGCTGCTGCGGCTACCGGCCAGCATGCCCCACAGCAGCAGGGCGGCCAGGGCGATGAAGCCGAAACTCCGCCAGGCATCGGCACTCAGCTGGGCCTTGCGCTCAGTCTCCAGCAGGTCGTAGTACTCGCGGCTTTGTTCGTTCAGCTGCAGTAGCTCCTCCGCACTCAGGAATCGATCTGCCAGCATGCCTGGCATCAGGGCAAACAGGAGGCAGATGGCCAGCGGAATACCAGCGGCATAGAACAGGGCCTGCTTGCGCAGCTTCAGGTCTCGCTCCTTGTTCAGCAGCTCGCGCAGGCCCAGCATACCCAGCAGGGGTACGAAGATGGCGATGACAGCCAGGATAGAGGCCGGTGTGCGAAAGCGGTCGTACAGGGGCATATTGTCCATAAACCAGTCGGCCAGGGTGTAGGCCCCATCGGGATAGCCGCCCTGTGGCATCAGGTTCAGGATGAGCAGGGCCAGCAGGCATAGGCCCAGCCCCAGGGCGGGAGCGGGCCAGCGGGAGAAGCGGGGTTTCAGCAGCTGGAATACCAACGGAACGGACAACACCACCAGCGACTGTGGGATAGACAGGCTGTACCGCCCCAGCGACAGGATGCCCAGCAGCAGCATGGGGTATAGAATACCCCACTTGAGGGGGCTATGTACCAGGATGAGCCCCAGAATAAACAGAAAGATAAAAATAGCCCCCAGGTAGTAGGGGCCGGCGGTAAAGCCCTGGGGGCCCCAGTACAGCGGCCAGATTTTCTCCTCGCTGTCCGATATGCCATTCTGGTTCTGGTCGGTGCCCTGTACCCGCTTGTACAGCTCGCCCCCTTTGCGCAGGCCGCCGCTGGATCCGCCCCCCACGGCATTAGGGATCAGTAGGCTCAGCAGCTCCGTGCGCCCGTGGCTCCAGCTATAGGCATAGTCTTTGTCCAGGGCAGTTTTTTTTCCCTCGCTCTGATTGCCGGGGCTTTGTCCCTTCAGGCGTGCCTCGGTTTCGGGCTGTAGCTCGCTCAGGCTACGGATGGAGTATGCGCCATACTGCCGAATTTCGGCTATGCTGCCCCAGCGGAGCAGCAGGCCCAGGCCAATGGCAAATAGCAGGGCTACTACCCCCACCAGATACGCACGCAGGCTGTGCTGCTGCAGGGCCAGCACCAGGTAGGCTATGCCCAGGCCCAGCCCGAAGAAGAGGAAGTAGTACTGCATCTGGTAGTGCGCCCCGCCGATAAACAGGGCACCGAAGAAGGCCGTGAGCACGGCACCCCGCAGCCAGCGCCCCGTCAGCGCCTGGATGATGCCCAGCACCAGCCCAGGTATGGGCATCAGGGTCTGTATCTTGGCCAGGTGCCCAGCCTCTACCACATGGATGTAGTAGGCAAAGAAACCCATGCCCACTGCCCCCGTAAAGGCACCCCAGCCAGGCACCTGCAGCCGCAGCAGCAGGAAGAACATGCCCAGCATCCCCAGGATGGTGTAGGACACCTCGTGGCCGCCAAACTGCGAGGCGTAGCGGCTGAAAACCGACAGAACATTCAGGCCTTCCCGCTTTGTGTAGATGGCGGCGCTCGGCATACCCGAGAAGGAACGCATACCCCAGTGGGCGGCTTCGTCCGGGTGCTTTGCGTTGTAGTCCATTATGTCCTGCTGGCTGGCGCGTATCTGCTGGGTGTCATACTGCCGGATCTGCTTGCCCTGAAAGAGCGGTAGGTAAAACAGCACGGGCAGCAGCACGATGGCCAGTATGAGCAGCAGGCGCTGCTGCATGGCAGGTTGTGTCAGGGTGGCTTTCAGGTTCATGCGGGGTGTCTTTTCTCGTACAGAATGGCAGCGGCCCACCTGCTGGTGGATAGGCTTCCGGGCAAAAATAGCTTTTTTCGTGCTCGGAATACCCACTGGCAGGCCGTGGTTTTGGCGCGGGCTTTGCGTATCTTTGCGGATTATGGGATTCAAAGCCGGAATCGTGGGTCTGCCCAATGTGGGTAAGAGCACCCTCTTCAATGCATTGAGTAACGCCGGCGCGCAGGCGGCCAACTATCCGTTTTGCACCATCGAGCCCAACGTGGGGATGGTGAATGTGCCCGACCCCCGCCTTGACAAACTGAGTGCGCTGGTGCAGCCCGAGCGGGTGCTGCCAGCCGTGGTGCAGATTGTAGACATTGCCGGCCTGGTAAAAGGGGCTAGCAAGGGCGAAGGCCTGGGAAACCAGTTTCTGGCAAACATACGCGAGTGCAATGCCATCCTGCACGTGCTACGCTGCTTTGACGAAGACAATGTGGTGCACGTGGAGGGAGGGGTGGATCCCATCCGGGACAAAGAGATAATAGACACCGAGCTGCAGCTGCGCGACCTGGACACGCTGGAGAAGCGCCTGGCCAAGGCCAGGAGCAACACAAAGAGCGGGAACAAAGAGGCCGTGGCCGAGGCTGCCTTTATCGAGCGCGTAGTAGCCCACATCCAGCAGGGGCACAACGCCCGCACCCTGGCCCTGGAGAAGCACGAAGAGGTGGAGCTGATGGAAAGCCTATTCCTGCTGACGGCCAAGCCCGTACTGTACGTGTGCAACGTAGACGAGGGCAGCCTGCCCCAGGGCAATGCCTATGTAGAAAAAGTGTGGGGCGCGGTGCAGCACGAGCAGGCCGAGGTGGTGGTGATATGCGCCGGGATAGAGGAGCAGATAGCAGCCATGGACCCCGTCGATCAGCTGGAGTTTTTGCAGGCCATGGGCATAGAAGAGCAGGGGCTGCACCGCCTGATCCGCGCGGCCTACCGGCTGCTGGGCCTGCGCACCTACTTTACTGCCGGAAAAAAAGAGGTGCGTGCCTGGACCATTACGCAGGGTATGACGGCCCCACAGGCTGCGGGGGTTATCCACTCCGATTTTGAGAAAGGCTTTATCCGAGCCGAGACCATTAAATACGACGACTTTGTGAGCTTTGGTAGCGAAGTCGGCGTAAAGGAAGCGGGCAGGCTAGCCGTGCAGGGCAAGGAGTATGTGGTAGAGGATGGCGATATCCTGCATTTTCGCTTCAATGTATAGCTCCCACGTATAGTACCGGTCATAGCCTGGATGGCGCCAGGGTAGCGGCAGGGTACTGGAGGCGAACTCTTTTGGCCTGCTTTCTGTAGATTAAACGTGAAAACGATTTTACCAATCCCGATAAAACATGGCTGATATCACTGTAAAAGAACTGAAGGAACGCCTGGATAAGGGCGAGCACCTGCACATACTGGATGTGCGCGAGCCAGACGAGTATGCCCGTGGCCACATTACCCCCCTGCTGGTACCCGTAGGGAGCCTGATGGCACGGCTGGATGCACTGGAGAACTACAAGGAACAGGAGCTGATTGTACACTGCCGGAGTGGCAAGCGTAGCGCAGCTGCCGTGGAGGTGCTGAAGCAGTCGGGTTTTTCGAATCCACGCAACCTGGTGGGCGGCATGCTGGCCTGGAAAGACGAGGTGGATCCCAATTTTGTTGTTTAGCGCGGCACGATATTCGTGCCCTGCATAGCTATCCCCAGGGTGTGGGATCTTGTACAGGATAAAAGCCCCAGTATGGGGCTTTTCTTTGTTACACAGAACTGGCTGCACAGAACTGCCCCTAATATGCTGAAGGCATTGGGTGCCCGCATTTGCGGTACGCGGGGGCTATGTTCTATCGGCTATGTTTTACCCAAGGGCCGGGCGGGGCACAAAAAAGGGGTAGCAAACGGCTACCCCCTTGTTTATGCGTACTTTTTCGCAGCTATTCTCCAGCTTTCTCCACTACCTCAAATTTCAGCGCTGCCTTTATCTCTTTGTGCAGGCTTACTTTGGCCGTATAGATGCCGGTGTTCTTCACCTCTTGCTCGAAGGTGATTTTGCGGCGGTCGATCTCGTACCCGGCTTCTTTCAGCAGGTTGCTGAGCATCAGGGTAGTTATGCTGCCGTATATCTTGCCTTCCTTGCCTACCAGGGTGGGCACTTGCAGGGTTAGGGCTTCCAGCTTTTTCACCTGTGCCAGCGCCTCTTCCTTCTGCTTGGCCAGGCGGTGTGCGGCCTGGCGCAGGTTTTCGGCATGTGCTTTTTTGGCGCTGGGGGTAGCCACAGTAGCCATCCCGTTGGGTATCAGGTAGTTGTTGGCATAGCCGGGTTTTACCTTTACCAGGTCGTCCTTGTCGCCCAGGTTGGGCACATCTTGTAGCAAAATGATCTCCATGGCTGTGCTTATTTTAGGCGGTCGGTTACGAAGGGTAGCAGGCCCAGGTGGCGTGCGCGCTTAACGGCCAGGCCCAGGCGGCGCTGATACTTGAGGCTGGTGCCAGTGATGCGGCGTGGCAGGATTTTGCCCTGCTCGTTCACAAATTTCTTCAGAAACTCGGGGTCTTTGTAGTCTATGTACTTGATGCCCGATTTCTTGAAGCGGCAATATTTCTTGGTGCGCTCGCGCACATCGCTAAAGTTTGGGTTTAGCGGGGCTGCGCCAATTTTTTCTTCTGACATGCTAGTTTTGGTTTTGGCGTTGCTTACGTTTTACGTTCCACTCTACGGCATGCTTGTCCAGCTTCACCGTCAGGTAGCGCATCAGGCGCTCGTCGTACTGGTACTCCCGCTCCAGGGTCTGTATCAGCTCGCTGGCCGGTGCCAGAAATTCGGTGTACACGTAGTAGCCAGTTTCTTTTTTGCGAATGGGGTAGGCTAGCTTGCGGAATCCCCATACCTCCTGGTTTATAATCTCTGCCCCGTTGTCGGTCAGTAGCTTAGTAAACTTTTCGGTCATTTCCTTGTACACGGCGGGCTCTAAGTCCGGCGTAACGATGAAGGTGGTTTCGTATACTCTCTTTTCAGACATACTGCTTTCGAGAAAATTTTTGAACCGCAAAGATAGCTTTTTTTCTTTTTCCACACACTGCTACTTCTGGTCGCCCGCCCTTCTTTCTGTTAGGCTAGTGGCTGGGGTTAGCCGTTCGGGCTGTCGTTTGCGGCTGCTGTGCCTAAAAAATATAGCCCACACCGCTGAAGATGTGGGCTATCGATTTCGGCGCTCTGCGGGGGCCTGTACGGGGCCTACTTCAGCAGGCTGCCGGCATACTGCCAGTTGATTACATTCCAGAATGCCTCTATGTAGTCGGGGCGTTTGTTCTGGTGCTTCAGGTAGTAGGCATGCTCCCACACGTCTATGCCCAGTATGGGCGTGCCATTATCGGCTACGGTGGGTAGCTTCATCAGCGGGTTTTCCTGGTTGGCGGTCTTGCTTACCTTCAGCTTGCCATCTGCCGTCTGTACAATCCAGGCCCAGCCGGAGCCGAATACGGTGGCTGCTGCATCGGCAAAGGCAGCCTTCAGTGGCTCCAGCCCGCCAAAGTCTCGGTCTATGGCCTGCTTCAGTTTTTCGGGCAGTTGCTTTGCTTCTGCGTTGGGGGTCATCCATTTCCAGAATGCGGTGTGGTTCCAGGCACCGCCACCGTTGTTTTGCACTGCCGCCTTCAGCGCAGCAGGCAGGCTGCCTATGTTTTCAAACAGCTCCTCCAGGCTTTTGCCATCCTCGGGCTTGCCCTCCAGGGCGGCATTCAGCTTGGTGATGTAAGCGTTGTGGTGCTTGCTGTGGTGTATCTCCATCGTCTGCGCGTCTACGTAGGGCTCCAGCGCATTGTAGGCATAGGGCAGATTGGGTAGGGAATAGCTCATCGGTATTTTAAAGATTAGGGTTTGGGTAATGAGCTAGCAAATTACACCAGCTTTTGGTTCCGTGCCACACCCCTAGGCGGTCTTTACTACCTCAAATGGAACCTTCACTAGCCTACTGTAGTCCTCGCCGGCCTCTACCAGGTCTTCATCTTCCTCCTCGGCATACCACACTACCTGTACAGAGTCGGTCTTTTCATGCAACTTCTCCAGCCGACGAAACATGTCCAGGATGCATTTGCTGCTGCTGGTGTTAAAGTATTCCAGCTTCATTTCCACCTGCATGCTGTGCGTTAGCTGGGTGCCATACTGGTCTAGCCAGCTGTATACCTTGCGATAAAAGCCTGCACTGTCTTCGGGTATGCTGCGGCCCTCTACCACATAGATGCTTTTTTCGGCGTCACACACAACCTTGGGTGTCTTGTCGGTGGGTTCTATTACCAGGTTTCTCATGGCGTGGGTGGGTTTGGTTTTTTGTACTGGGTACTGTACGAAATAAATGACCCAAAGGGTTGTCGATTTTTTTTATCGATCAGCCCTTTTTTTCTTCCGTTTAGTGCCTGAAAATGCAAAGCGGGTAGGTGTTGCGCCCGGGTGCTGTGCCCAGGTATCATCAAAATTACAGGCCTGCACACCAGTCTTTTTGTGCAGGCGGGCGGCGAATCCTTTCTTGGGCCTGTGCAATTACTATATTTGCGCCAATTTTAACCCCTATCGTACGCACTATGTACTGGACACTCGAGCTTGCATCCCACCTGGAGGACGCGCCCTGGCCTGCCACCCGAGATGAGCTGATCGATTATGCGATTCGCACAGGTGCCCCTATGGAAGTAGTGGAAAACCTGCAGGAGCTGCAGGACGACGAGCAGCCCTATGAGAGCATAGAGGAGATCTGGCCCGATTATCCTACCAAAGAGGATTTTCTCTTTAACGAGGACGAGTACTAGCACCAGGCCCGCTTGTGGCACCCCGCTTGTGGCACCGCCACCAGCTGTGTGGCCGCAGGCACTGTGCCCCTGTGGGGGCTAGGCTATGTACGGGGGCTAGCGCTACGGGCAGAGGGCATTCCTGATCGGGGTTCCGCCGTTGGCGGTATTTTTCGTGTATTACTTTTATGGGCTATGGTCACTATGGTGTGCCCATACGAGGGCTGTGCGCTAGTGGTACTTCCATAGCTCATGCTCTTCCCAGAAGGCGGCGGCATCCCAGTCGCCATTGTTCATGGCTTGCTCCATCCAGTTGGCGGCTTGCTTATAGTCTTTGGGCACGCCCAGGACATGGTAATACATTTCTCCCATTCTGTTTTGTGCTTTTGCGTTTCCCTGCTCTGCCGCCTTCTGGTACCAGTAGGCGGCTTGTTGGTAATCTTGTAGCATGCCTCTGCCCTCGTAGTAGTATGCCTCTCCCAGAATGAATTGTGCGCCCGAATGACCCTGCTCTGCCGCTTTCTGGATCCAATAGACGGCTTTTTGGTAGTCCTCTAATGGAGCACTATAATACGTTAGCCCCAGGCTGAGTTGTGCCTCTGCATCCCCTTGCTCGGCGGCCTTGTGGTACCAGTACGCAGCCTTTTCTAGGTCTCTTGGTAGGCCCATGCCAAATTCATACAATATTCCTAGCGTTTTCTGTCCGTCCGCATAACCCTGTTCGGCCGCTTTGTAGCCCCAGTAGGCTGCCAATTCATAGTCCTGGGGTATGTGTATGCCACTTAGGTATTCACGTGCCAGTGAGTATTGTGCCTCGGCATCCCTTTGCTCGGCCTTTTGCTGTAGTGCTTCAAGTGCATCCATAGTTTTGCATGGCTTTACGATTGGTTTGTGGTGCTTCTCACTGATTTTGGCGGTTTTATTGCTAGACTAAGGATATAGGTGGGCTTGAGCACGTATGCGGGGACGTAGGGCTAGATCGCTGCAGCCCGGGCAGCAGGTTCTGCGTGGGTAGAGTAGCGCGATGCGTCCCCTAGCGGTACTTCCACAGCTCATGCTCCTTCCAGTAGGCTGCTGCTTCTTCTGATCCATTTTTATAGGCTTGTTGTATCCAATAGGCTGCCTGCTTGGGGTCTTTGGTCAAACCATGGCCTTTATTGAAGGCTACCCCCAGGTTGTATTGTGCATCGGCGTTTTCCTGTTCCGCTGCTTTTTGGTACCAGTAGACAGCTTTTTCGTAGTCTTGTTGCAGGCCTTCACCATTTTCGTACATCCTCCCCAGGTTACATTGTGCGTTTGTATGTTCCTGTTCTGCCGCTTTTAGGAACCAATAGGCCGCCTGCTTATAGTCTTGTAGTACGCCCTGGCCACCAGCGTACAGCACCCCCAGGTTGTATTGCGCGGCTATTTCGCCCTGTTCGGCCGCTTTTTGCCACCAATAAGTAGCCTGCTTATAATCTTGCAGCATGCCCAGGCCATTGTGGTACATCAGCCCCAGGTTGTATTGTGCTTTTGTATTTCCTTGCTCGGCTGCTTTTTGGGACCAGTAGACGGCTTGCTTGTAGTCCTGTAGTACGCCCTCGCCAGTGGCGTACATCCGTCCCAAAGTGTGTTGTGCATCTGCATCTCCTTGCTCAGCCCTTTGCTGCAGCACTTGCAGCGTGTCTTGGGCGGTGCTATACAGGGGCAGCAGTAGGAGGCCTAGCAGGCAGGCCGTACATAGTCTTGTCTTTTCAGGTGTTTACGGTCGTTTTAGGGTGGCCCCTGTGTTTCTCGCTACCAAGTTAAGGGTATAGGGGCGCTTGTCCATTCTCTTGTTTGCCGCCGGTGCTGGGCCCCCTGCCTGGCGGTGCGGCGGCTATCTGCCCGGTTCCAGAATTGGCTGATTCGGGCTCGTATCCGGGCTGCCCCCTGCGGCCCCGTTGCCGTTCTGCTGGATCATCTGCCGCCAGGCGGTGTTTTGCACCTC
>JAJTIE010000035.1 GCA_021300195.1 Bacteroidota bacterium
AGGTAGCTGGCGGGCGGGTAGGTGTCGTGCAGGCCGTCGGCATTGGGGCTGAAGGCGGTGCCCCAGCGGTGTACGGCCGAGGCCTGGGGGTCGATGACTTCTACCTGGGCGGTGGCGCTGCGCCCGCATCGGTCGCTTATCTGGAGGGTGAGGGTGCCGCCCTGGCCGCTCGGGGGCAGGTAGGCGGGTTCCTCGCTCAGCAGGCTGCCGTCTTCGTCCGTCCAGCGATAGCTAAGGCCGAGGTCGGCGGGCAGCTGCAGGGGGCGGCCCTGCTGGATGCAGCGGTCGTACAGGGGCGGCAGGGTTAAGCTCAGGGTGGTGGGGTCTGCCTGCCGGGTGATGACAACTGAGTCGCGGTAATAGTTGCCGCAGCTGTCGATGGCCGTCAGGCGGTAGGTGCCGGGTTGGGTGAGGGCAATCTGCCGGGTGGTGGCGATCACCTGGCTAAATTCGGGGTTTCGGGCCCACTCCCAGGTGTAGGCAAAGTCGCCGCTGGGGCCTACCCAGGTTTGGGTCTCGCCGGGGCAGAGGCGGGGCTCCTGCTGGCTGATGAGGCTAAAGGGCTGCACCTCGTCGTAGCGGGTAAGGACAACGGTGTCGCGAGCGGCGCTACCGGCTGAGATGACTTCCAGTACATATTCGCCGGATTGACTGATGCCGAGTGTACGGCCAGTTTCACCATTCAGCAGCATGCTGTTTCGCCACCAGCGGTAGCTGAGGCCTGTACCTGCGGGCCCGGTCAGCACAGGGTTATTGGCAGTAGGAGGGTAGGTTGGGAGGGTAGCATCCTGGTTAGTCCAGCGGCACCAGGGGCGGTCGGGGCCAAGATTGGGCCTTAGATCTCCTAGTTTCACCACCCAGCAGTCGGCTTTGCCCCGGCTGTTCTCGCTCTTTTCGTCACTGGCATCAGAAAACGACCAGCCACCCAGAATGTATCCACCATCATCGGTCTGCTGAAGAGACCAGAGGTCATCCCATCCATCTCCACCCAGTGTTTTGTCCCATTTTTTGTTCCCGGTTGCGTCCAGTTTTACCACCCAGTAGTCCAATGAACCTCTGTTATCTTCGCTCTTCTCAGCTCCAACACCGGACGAAGACCGACCGCCCAGTATGTAGCCGCCGTCGGCGGTCTGCTGAAGAGACCAGAGGTTATCATCGAGACCTCCGCCCAAGGTTTTGTCCCATTGTTTATTTCCGCTTGCATCCAGCTTTACTACCCAATAGTCCGATCCGCCCCGGCTGTTCTGGCTCTTCTCGAAGCCCGAATCGGACTCAGAGATTCCGCCCAAGATATAGCCTCCGTCGCTGGTCTGCTGGAGGGTGTTGAGCTCATCCCAACTGCTTCCCCCCAGTGTCTTGTCCCACTCGATGATGGGCTGGGCATGGGCGGTGCCCAGCACGCTATTTAGCAGCAGCAAGACAAGCAGCAAGAAGGGGCGGGGGCTGTGTGGCGTAGTCTGCATAGGGGGATATAATCAGTACATCTCTACCAAAAATAAAAGAACCGGACGGCAGATTCAACCAACGTGCCCAGATTCATTGTAAATTCATCTACGCTAGATACGGCATGACGGTATCCATAAGCCTGCGGAGGTGTTCTGCTGCACATGGCAGTCGCACAAACAAGCGTATCGGCACAAAAAAAGGCCTTCGCTTTCGCGAAGGCTCTCCTACTCTGACTACTAACTACTCTACACTCACATTGTTTCCAATGCTACAACTACCCAACTGTAAGTACGGGCATTTTGTTTCAAACGAAACGGGAAAAATAACAAAATTTACACCCGTTCCACAATGAGGGTGGCACCCTGGCCTACGCCCACACAGAGGGTGGCCAGGCCGTATCGGGTTTGGCGTCGGCGCATTTCGTACAGCAGGGTGGTCAGGATGCGTGCGCCACTACAGCCCAGGGGGTGGCCCAGGGCTATGGCACCGCCGTTCACATTCACAATGGCAGGATCCAGGTTCAGGTCTTGCAGCACGGCCAGGCTCTGTGCCGCAAAGGCTTCATTCAGCTCTACCAGGCCAATGTCCTTTAGCTTCAGGCCCGCACGCTTCAGTGCCTTGTGGGTAGCAGGCACGGGGCCTATGCCCATAATGGCTGGGTCTACCCCGGCGGAGGCCGTGCTTACTACGCGAGCCATGGGGGTCAGTCCATAGTCCTTCAGGGTTTGTTCGCTTACCAGCAGCAGGGCGGCGGCACCATCATTTATGCCCGAGCTGTTTCCTGCCGTCACGGTACCGCCTTCGCGAAAAGCGGGCTTTAGCTTGGCCAGCTGCGCCAGGCTGGTCTCTCGGGGGTGCTCATCCTGGCCCACTATCAGGGGGTCTCCCTTTCGCTGGGGTACGGGCACGGGTAGCAGTTCCTCCTTGAACAGGCCTGCCTCGTGCGCTGCCTGATACTTCTGCTGGCTAGCCAGGGCAAAGCGGTCTTGTGCCTCGCGAGATAGTTTGTATTGCTCGGCCACATTTTCGGCAGTTTCGCCCATGCTGTACGGATGGTGCAGGGCGCTGAGTGCGGGGTTGGTAAAGCGCCAGCCAATGGTGGTGTCGTACAGCTCGGCGTTCCGGCCAAAAGCCGTGGTGGCCTTGGCCAGTACAAAGGGGGCGCGGCTCATGCTCTCCACCCCGCCTGCCACATAGGCCTGGCCGTCTCCTGCCCGTATGGCGCGGGTGGCATCTATGCAGGCCTGCAGGCCGCTGGCACACAGCCGGTTAACCGTTACACCCCCTACGCTAAGGGGGTAGCCTGCCAGCAGCAGGCTCATGCGGGCCACGTCTCGGTTATCTTCTCCGCTCTGGTTTGCCGCACCAGCTATCACCTCCTCTATGGCATCGGGTGGCAGGCCGGGGTTCCGCTTCAGGATGTTCCGCAGCACATGGGCCAGCAGGTCGTCTGGGCGTACGCTGCTGAGGCTACCCCCATAAGCGCCAATGGGGGTGCGCAGGGCATCCACAATGTAGGCTTCCTTCATGGCTGCAAGATAGGGAAAAGCAAGGGGCCGTGCCGCTGCCTAAGGGTGGTGCTGTATAGACCCATTACTCGGCACCTCTATCTGTGAGTATCTGTGAGGGCTAAACAATCTCTATACTCCGCTCGTCGTAGGCTACCTTAATGCTCTCTATCAATTCGTGGAAAACGGCTCCATGGTCTTCTGTTTTGGCCCAGGCGCGCAGGGTCAACTCTATTGAGTTGGCACCTAGGGCCGACACACCCACAAACGATGCAGGGTCTTGCAAAACCAGCGGATGGCACTGGATCCTTTCCGATGCTATCTCCTTTGCCAGTTTAAGATCAGACTGGTAGGAAATGCGCAGCGAGATGTCTACCCTGCGCATTTTTTCTTGGGTATAGTTGATGATGGCACTGTTTACAATGCCACCATTGGGGATGATGATGGCCTTATTGTCAACAGTAAGCAGCAGGGTGTGGAGCATACGAATCTCTTGTACCTTGCCCACCTTGCCTTGTATCTCCACGGTATCATTCTTTTGGAAGGGCTTCAGGGTGAGTAGCATTACCCCCCCGGCTACGTTGGCCAGGCTATCCTTAACGGCCAAGCCGATGGCTAAGCCTACGGTACCCAGCACGGCCAGGAAGGAAGAGGTATTGATCCCCAGCATGCCCGCCACAGATATAATCAACACGAGCTTAAGCAGCCAGGAGAAGACATTGCGCAAGAAGGGGCGGACATTTTCGTCCAGGCTGTTCTTGCCCATTACACCTACCAGCCGTCGAGAAAGTACACGTATCACCTTCAGGCCCACTATCAGGAGCAACAGTGCAAATAGAATGCGGGGTCCCTCTTGGATGGCTACATCCAGGGCATGGTTCAGGTAGTAGTTCAGGTCTTTTTCCATCTTCGTGCTATTAGAGTATACGGGATTGAGAGAGAATCAAAAAATCGGGTTTTTTGGGGCCAGCAAAGGTAGCAAATGCCACCGCATATCACCGGTACGAACCGTGCCTTTTAGCTCCGGGTATACCACCTCCCCACCTCTACGTACAGCCGATCAGCATCGTACTGGGTGGACGCTTGTATGCCTATACAAAGGTAGCCTCCAGTTCGCACAACGCCAGCAGGTGCCGGCACCAGTGCACAAGGTTTGGGGCGTTTCTGTGCAGCTTTCTTTGATCCAGGCTGATGGCCTCGCCAAGGCCCATCACACTGTTCGATACCCAAACGGCATCGTACTTGAACAGCTCGCTTGGCGAAATATCTGCCTGCTGCACCTGCCAGCCGGGTAGCGGGTTCTCCGTGAGCACCGACTGCTGGATGCCCGCTACCCCCCCCCTGGGGGTATATAGGGTTTCTCCCTTCAGGGCATACAGGTTGGCCACATTGGTCTCGGCTATCCAGCCGCGTGCGTCCAGCATCACAGCCTGGTGGGCTTTGTTCCGGGTAGCCTCATTGCTGGCCAGCACGTAGCTGATGGCACTCAGGGTTTTGTAGGCTGCCAGTGCATGGTTGGGCACGGGTGTGGTGGCCACAGTCAGCTTCATTGCCTCGTGCTGGCAGTAGCCATCGCGCTGCAGGGGCACTACCTGGATCAGAAAGTCGGAGCCACGCTCCTGCGAGCCATACGTGCCATTGCCCCGGCGCCACACCGACAGGCGAATGCGGGCAGTGGGGGGCATGTAGGGCTGCACCTTTAGCAGGGCAGCCTCCCAGGCATGCACGTCGGGCTCTATGTTCAGCAGCCCCAGCCCGCGCGCTATGCGCTGGCAATGGCGAGGCCAAAACTGCAGCACGCCCTTTCGCCACATCATGGTCTCAAACAACCCATCCCCAAAGGCTGCCGCACGCTGCCAGCTCATCGGTGCCTCTGCGTCTTGGGTGTATATCTGATCCTGATAAACTGTAATTTCGTGCATGTCGTTAAGTTTATCGGAAATAACGGAAAAAATCCGGGTCGTGCTGCCGTCTGCCGTCCGTACTGTGCAGGCAGAAGGGCTACAGCCATGGATAGAAGTATCTGATCATGAGATACATAAACTCATGTCATTTCTTAGAAATGATCCAGATTTTTACCTGGACTTTCTTGCCAGCCTGTGCGGGGTGGATGACGGTGAGCAGCTATGGGTGGTCTATCATCTCTACTCCATCCCGTATGGGTATTCGCTTGTGCTGAAGGTGGCCCTGGCAAGGGATAATCCGGTGGTGGACAGCATTTCGGACATTTATGCAGCGGCCAACTGGCACGAGCGCGAAACGTATGACCTATTCGGCATTACGTTTGCCAATCACCCCGACCTGCGCCGGATCTTGCTGCCCGAAGACTGGGCGGGGCACCCCATGCGAAAAGACTACCAGGAGGCCGACAGCTATCATGATATAGACGTTGCCTATTAGCGGGCCTACTCGGCGGCATGCTTGCGCGGATAGTCTACCAGCAGTACCCGGCCCGTGCCAGTCTCTGCATACTGCCAGTCCGCCACATCAAACTGTAGTACCACCATGCCACAGGTAGGCAGGTTATCCAGCTGTAGCGTGCCCGCCAGCAGGTTGGCCAGGCGGGTTAGGCCCGGGTTGTGCCCAAACAAGGCGATCGTATCGTGCTGTGCCGGCAGGCCCAGTACCAACTGCTGGAGCACACCGGTGGTGGCTTCGTAGATCGCAGCCTCTTGCCAGATAGCATCCAGCGGATAGCCCAGTTCGGAACAGATGAACCGCGCTGTGTGCAGGGCTCGTCGTGCCGGGCTACTTATTACCAGGTCAAACTTCACCCCGCGATCCCGCAACAGCTTACCCATGAAGGGGGCATTTCGGAGGCCGCGTGCATTGAGCGGGCGCTCAAAATCCGCCAAACCCTGGTCCCAGTCTGACTTGGCATGGCGGATGATGTAAAGCGTTTTCATACAAAAATATGGCCGAAGATATCGAAAAAACAGACATACCCAAACAGCTCACCAGCATATATAGCCTAGGTGATGCTAGTATTGGATAAGAGATAGTGTGCGCGCCAAACATGAAAATGCTACACAAAAAATATCCACTATCCGTGTTGCGCAATAGGCATATATCTCTAATTTTGGGCACTGGAGGCAATACTGCCTTACATAAAGCACACTTCATATTATCCTAAATTCTCTATCATGCTTTTACGCCTATCTAAGCTTGCTACGGCGGCACTCATGGCCCTGCTGGCCGTAACTGCCTGTACGCCCGAAGGGGTGATTAACAAAACCAACTATGAGGGTCGTAAGGTAACCAACACCTGCGATCAGTTCACCGCCGAGGTAACGGCCATTATTGATGCTAACGCGGGAGCATCGGTGCTTCGTGTGGCCGAGTATGATAACAGCAGCTACAACACCATGTTTCTGGAGCCTGGCCAGTTTGAGCAGGTGGGAAACACCCTGTACTTCCGCCTTGTGAATGACCTGCAGTACGAGAAATACCTGCACAAGCGCGTGGCCATACTGGTAAAGGTGAACTACAAGGCACAGGAACACCTGAGTGCCATAGAGAGTAGCCCGGAAGGCACACTGGGTACCCTTACCATCGATCGTGCTTACTATGATGCCAACAAAGAGCCCTTCTTTGTGTACAAGGTGGAAACCAATGGCAAAATAGATGGCAAGCAGCTGAGCCTCAGCTTCTCAGTAGTAAAACTGAACAAGAAAGGCGCCATCAAGAAGGTATACTGCAACTCGGTAGAGATGCCCCTTGGCCCAATAGACCCCGGATGCTGCACAGACCGCCCATGGGTGGGTGCCAACACGCAGAGTGTGGTAGATGTACCGAACCTGAACATCCGGAACGAACAGTACCGCTACCAGGGCTTCACCGGCACGCTGGATCTCATTTTCCCCATGAGCTCTACCGTCTTCAAAAAAGACAGCCTGAACAACGCCATCATCAACTATGCTGCCAAGTATGAAGACATGGGCTTCAAACTGAAGGCAATTAACATAGACGGATACTGCTCTCAGGGTGGTACCGTAGAGCTGAACCAAGGCCTGAGCAACGCACGCGCTGAGGCCGTGTACAACGATCTGGTACGCCACTATGAGCGCGCTGGGCGCCTAAATGAGCTAAAACTGACCTATGCAGGAAAAGGCGAGGACTGGAACCGCTTTGAGCAACTGGTAAAAACCGTGAACTTTGAGCCCGCCGTACGTAGCCGCCTGCTCGCAATTGCCAACGGACCCGAAGGCATGGATGAGAAGGAAAGAATCCTGCGCGACGAAAAACTGCTGGAGGTGCGCCCCAGCAAGTCCAAGCTGGTAACGGATGTGCTGGAGTACTGCCGCCACACCTTTGTAACCTTCCAGTTTGAGTACGTGAAGGACCGTATGTTCGTAGAGTACTATCCCAGCCAGATACCGGTTATCAGCCCCGCGCTGTTCGATGTAGCCCGCCAGGAGTTCGTAATCACTGAGTACAAACGTAATGTAGATGCGAACAAGGGCCTGGGCGTACTGAACACCCTGATAGATGTAAACAACAACCGTACGGCCAACCTGTTTGCCATGCGTAGCACCTACCACTTTGCACTAACCAATGTGAAGAGTGCCATTAACGACATAGAAAGTGCTATGAACCTGAACCGGGACAACAGCAACTATGCACTGGCAGCCCTGAGCTACAAAACCAAGTATGCGGACATCTACACCGTAAGCGAGCGCATGCGCCTGCTGAATGACTACACCACCTACATTGCCAAATATCCGGACAATGCAGCCCTGACCCTGAACCGGGCCGTAATGATGGACAAAGTGGGGTATCTGAGCGGTGCACTGGCCGAGTATGAGAAGCTGGGCAACAATAGCGCAGCACTGATGAATAACCGTGGCGTGGCCCGCCTGAAGGCGAGCCGTGTAACCGAGGCTGAGGCCGACTTCACAGCCGCCCTGGCAAAGGATGCAAACCTGGCCGAAGCACACTTCAACCTGGCGATTGTATATGCATGGAAAGGGCACACAGATAAGTCGATCACCCACCTGAACCATGCCGTGGAAGCAAACCCGGAAATGAAGAAGCTGGCACGTAACAACGATGCGTTCAAAACGCTACGTGCCAACCCCGCATTCAAGCGGTTTATGAACTAGTGTCACCCACTTACCTAACTGAAATGCCCGGCACTTGCCGGGCATTTTTTTTGATTTTTTCTTGTGCATGTGGGCTCCAACCACTATAATTGCACTCTCTTTTCCCCCATAGCTCAGTTGGTTAGAGCGAATGACTGTTAATCATTAGGTCCCTGGTTCGAGCCCAGGTGGGGGAGCCCCATTCAGTAGAAAAAGCAACGTTCAAAGCCCGGTCATCCGGGCTTTTTGCTTGGGGGAAGACTTGGGGGGGGGGAGAAAAGATCCCGGTTGGCCAAACCGACCAACCGGGGAAGTGCTTTCACACAGATCCGTAGTGCTGCCTGTCCGGGCAAGGGGCTACATGGGCAGAGCCGGCGGTACAGCCGAGTAAGCACGGCTAGATTGAATGGGCAAAAGAAGCCAGCCGCCGCCCCCCCCCGATCGCTACCGGCATCAGCCCGGTGCGAAACTAGGCCAGGATAGCCTGGGCTTCCTGGCGCAAACGCAGTGGGTCGATAGGCGCTACACCGGGGATCTCGCACACCAGGCCACCAGCCAGGTTTGCCAGTGCGGCAGCCTGCTCTGCTGGCAACCCGGCGGCTAGGGCTGCTGCCATTACGGAAATGACGGTATCGCCAGCACCACTCACGTCGCGTATTTTGCGCACATGGGCAGGGAAATGCACATGATGCCCGGCAGCGTCTACCAATAGCACCCCCTGCTCACTCAGGGTAACAAAGGTGTAACGGTGCGGCATGCGCTGCTGTAGCAGGGCGCAGGCCGATACGATGGCGGGAATATCCTCGCGCGAAAGCGTAAGGGCCAGGGCCTCATTCAGCTCCTTCAGGTTGGGCTTGAAGATGGTGCTGCCCCCATAGGCCAGAAAATTGGTGTACTTGGGGTCTACCAGCACCGGTATATCGTGTAGCACAGCCTGCTGCACCACATGCCGGATAAGCCCTGGCGTAAGCAGGCCCTTATTGTAGTCTTCCAGAATAATGGCTGCGGGGAGTAGCGCCATCTGGCTGTCCAGCAGCCCGCGCATCTGCGCCTCCTCCTCGGCAGTCAGTGGCTGCTTGTTCTCACGGTCTACGCGCAGCATCTGCTGGTTATCGCCCAGCACGCGGGTTTTGCTGGTGGTGGGGCGGTGGGGCAGGGATAGTAGCCCCCCTGTCTGCAGGCCATAGGTATTCATCAGTTCCAAGAACTGACTGCGCTCTACCGGCTCGGTGCCAATAATGCCACACAGGATGGGGTCCGCACCCAGGCTTAGCAGATTATAGGCCACATTGGCCGCACCACCCAGGCGGTACTCTTCCTTCTGCACGTCCACCACAGGCACTGGGGCCTCGGGCGAAATGCGCTCTACCCTACCCCACAGGTATTTATCCAGCATCAGGTCTCCCAGCACCAGGATGCGCTTTGCCCGTATATCGTCAAAAAACTGCACGATAGGTTGTGTGGGTTGTGTACTTAGCTCAGTGCATACAGGGCCCGCCGGATGCGGGCTATGCCCTCCTCGATGGTAGCCAGATCGGTGGCATAGCTTAGGCGGATATGGCGATCGGTACCAAAATCAATGCCACTCACGCAGCCCACCCGGCCATCATTCAGCAGGTACAGGGCGAGCTGATCCGTGTCGCCGATGTGCTGGCCACCGGGGGTTTTCTTGTGCAGGAAGGCAGATACATCCATGTAGAAGTAAAAGGCCCCCTCTGGTACAGGCACAATCAGCTCTGGGATCTGGGCCAGCAGTTGCAGGCCATGGTCTCGCCGCTGGCGGTAGGCATCGCGCATACGGTAGGTTTCGTCCAGTGGCTGGGTAACCGCAGCCAATGCTGCCATCTGGGCCACGCCGCTCACGGCGCTGGTTATCTGGCCCTGTAGCTTGCTCATTGCCTGGATCATCCAGTCGGGCCCGGCCAGGAAACCAACGCGATAGCCCGTCATGGCAAAGGCTTTGCTCACCCCATTTATGGTGCAGGTGCGATCAAACAGGCCCTCTACCCGGGCTATGCTAAAGGGTGTTTTTCCGTAGGAAATAAGCGAATAGATCTCGTCGCTGATAATACACACCTGCGGATGCCGGAGCAGTACCTCGGCCAATGCACGGGTTTCAGCCTCCGTGTATACCATACCGCTGGGATTGCTAGGGCTGTTGAACAGAAAGAGGCGGGTACGGGGGGTAATGGCTGCCTCTAGCTGCTGGGGCGTTATCTTGTACTGCTGCTCGGTGCCAGCCTGGATAAAAACCGGCACGGCCTCAGCCATTTCGGCCATAGGCCGGTAGCTTACCCAATAGGGAGCGGGGATAATAACCTCATCTCCAGGATTTAGCAGGGCAGTGAAGGCGTGGTACAGGCACTGCTTGGCCCCGTTGCTTATTATCACCTGGCCAGCCTGATAGGGCAGGCCATGCTGCTGCTGAAAATACTGGGCTACACCCGCCCGCACCTCCGGATATCCATTCAGCGGGGGGTAGTGGCTATAGTTGTCTCGCACGGCCTGTATGGCCGCTTCCTTTATGTGCTCGGGGGTGTTGAAGTCCGGCTCACCCAGGGTAAGGCTCACCACATCCACCCCCTGCTCTTTCAGCTGGCGGGCCTTGGCAGCCATGGCCAGGGTGGCACTCTCGCTCACGGCGGCCAGTTTTGCGTTCCCGCGTACCATTGTTTTCTCCATCATCTAACCGTTTTCTCTGTATACTTTATGCTATCTACCCTGCGTAGTTTCTACTGCCCGGCAGGCAAGGCAAAGCCCCCGGTTATCTCTCCAGTTGCTGGCCTATCTCCATCAGGGTAAGGTTCTTGTTTTTGGCAGCAAAGGTTTCTTTTGCTGCGGCATGATCTATTTTGATGTAGCCAAAGGTATCGTAGTGCATGCCGATGATGTCCTGGCACTGGATAAATTCGGCTGCCTGGAGGGCATCCACAGCATCCATGGTAAAGTTGCCCCCTATGGGTAGCAGGGCCATATCCAGCCGGGTACGGCGGGGGATCAGCTGCATGTTCTGGCTCAGGGCTGTATCGCCCGCAAAGTACAGGTTCTTTCCCTCGGCCAGCTCCAGCACATAGCCCATGGGGTTTCCCCCGGGTGTGCCATCGGCAAAAGTACTGCTATGTACCGCCTCCACACAGCGCACGGTGCCGAAGGGGAACTGCCATGCACCGCCCGTATTCATCGGGTGCGTAGCGGCAATCCCTTTATGCTGGCACCAGCTGTGCACCTCGTAGGCACACACTACGGTGGCACCTGTACGCTGGGCGATAGGGAGCAGGTCTGCCACATGGTCTTCGTGCGCGTGGCTGATCAGAATATAATCGGCAGGCACCGTGCCCGCATCCGCTTTCCCTTTTGCCAGCGCATTGTGGGTAATGAAGGGGTCGAACAGCAAATGTGTCCCTTGGGTTTCTATCCCAAAACAGGAATGGCCATAGTACGTTATCCTCATAGCATGGGGCGTGTTGCACTGGCAAGATACAGGCACCCGAGCTAGCAAACAAGGGGATGGAAGCAGCCATTGTCCTTTTCGAGCATTTAACTGGGCGTACGCAGACGCCGTGGGTAAGAAATAGGCAGGCAACAGCTATAGCCCCCCGGGTGGCCCAAGCTGGTTACCTCACTCTACCGAAACCTTCTCTACTACCTGCCCGTCTACACAGGCCAGCACACGGGCGGGATATTCTCGGATCAGGCCATGCTCGTGGGTAGCCATCAGGATGGCAGTGCCCATTGTGTTGATCTTTTTCAGGATCTGCATGATGTGGGCGGTTACCTCGGGGTCCAGGTTTCCGGTAGGCTCGTCGGCAATAAGCAGCAGGGGGTCGTTCACCAGGGCGCGGGCTAGCACCACGCGCTGCTGCTCGCCGCCACTCAGCTGGTGGGGCATGTGCTTCATTTTGGCACTCAGGCCCACGAGCATGAGTACATCGTGTATACGATTGCGGATGAGCGAGCTATCTCGCCAACCGGTGGCCCGCATGGCAAACTCTATGTTGTCTGACACACTCCGGTCTGGCAGCAGCTGGAAGTCCTGAAACACAATGCCTAACTTGCGGCGCAACAAGGGTATATCCTTGCTTCGCAGTTTATTGGAAACCATGCCTGCCACCTCTACGGTACCTGCGGTAGGCAGCATATCGGCATAGATCAGCCTGAGCAGGCTGCTCTTGCCCGAGCCCGTGCGGCCAATCAGGTAGACAAATTCGCCCTTTTTTAGCTCAAAGTTTACCCCCGACAGCACCTGCCGCTGGTCGTAGGCGGCAGATACTTCGGTAAACCGGATAATGGCATCCTGGTCTGAAGTAGCAGCAGGGGTAGTACCCTGTGGCATAGGGGCATTCGTGCTCGGATCGGTAGAGGAGATGCTCATGATAGGGCTGTGGAGTGTGCTAGAATTCTATTTTTGTAATCTTGCCAAAGGGCAGTGTCTCAGCCATTTCTTCAATCTTGTGAAAAACATCCTGCTGGGGATCCGCATTGGCTCTGGATGTCCTCTGCGAACGATTGGGGCGGAAATAGCCGATCAGGGTAAAATCGGCATCTCTCACCTGGATATAGTCCGGGATTTTGGCCTTACCCTGCACTTTCAGGACGTAGTAGATTTTTTTCATCGGGCATAAAACACTCGTTATCTGTCTATTATTCCATTCATCCGTGTAAGGCACAAATTAACGGAACAGATGGCTTGCTGTTACTAAATACTTTCTAAATTTGCCCAAAATCGTCTATTTCTGGATATTCCAATTAAAACCATGAAAATCGGTACACACAACCTAAAAACGCTGCACATACCTGCACTAGCTGTGCTGACGGGTGCTTTTATGTGGCAGTGCACGTCCTTCAAAGGTGCACAAGTGAACGTGAAACCCAACCCGCTGGAGGTGCATGCAGACTCGGTAAACTTCACCGTTCGCGCATCCATCCCACCCAAGTCCGGCTTCAAAAAAGGCGGCGTGTATGACGGTAAACTCGCCATTGACAACAATGGAACCAAGTACCAATTTAGCCAGGTAATCATCTCGTCAGACCAGTTTCCGGACATCAAGAAGGCGGGTGCCAGCACCAGCGTAACGGCCGGCAAGCCCTACCAACCTGGCATGAATGGCGGTATGCTGCAGGCCATGGGTAACTACAGCCGCAAGGGCAAGAACGTGGAACTGCCCACGATAGACCTGGCCCCCTGCTGCATTACCACCAGCCTGCTGCTGTGCGATGAGCCCAAGCACGTAATGGCCCCCTTCAACTTCGAAAAACAAAAGCCACTTACCCTGGAGGCAAAGTTCCAGTTCCCTCAGAACGTATTTGACATCCAGCCCACCGAGTATGAGAAGGCTGAGATTCTGGCCATCGGAGACTTCCTCTCCAAGCGCTATGCCGCCAGCAAAGTAACCATCTCCGGCTTTGCCTCTCCCGAGGGTGCCTACCGGCGCAACGAGTTTCTGTCCATCGCCCGTAGCAAGGAGGTAAAGAAGTGGCTGGCAGCCCAGCTAAACAAAGCTGGCTACAACATTCAACTGGATAGCAGCTTCTTCGCCGTTGCCACCACCACAGAGGACTGGGAAGGCTTCAAGGCGAACCTGAGCCGCAAGAGCTTCCCGGAAGATGTGAAGCGCCAGATCATTGACATCATCTCTTCCGGCCAAGACCCCGCCACTGTAGAGAACCGTGTGATGGCCCTGGTGGGCGGTGCCGATGAAGTAGAAGACATCCTGGCACCCCTGCGCCGCGCTACCATCCGTCTGGAAGGCCAGACCAGCAATCATACCGATGCGCAAATCGATCAAATGCTGAAAGACTTCCTGGCGGGCAGAAAAGACAAGGAAGCCACTGCAGCCTTCTTTACTGCCGATGAGATGCTGTATGCCATCAACCGCCTGACAGATGCTGCGGACCAGCATAAGGCGCTGAAAGATGGCTTCATCGAGATCTATAACGAAGACTGGAGAGGCTACAACGACCTGGGTGTGCACGAGCTGAAAACGGGCAACACCGAGCGGGGTATGGCCTACCTGAACTCGGCCCTGAAAATGAACAACAAAGCCACTGCTGTAATGATCAACCAGGGAGCTGCCTACCTGGCAGACAAGCAGTATAGCAAGGCCCTGTATGTACTACAGGAAGGCAAAAAGGCCGGTAGCCAAGCCGAACTGGCCTTCAACCTGGGCTACGCCCTGCACAAACTGGCCCGCTACCCCGAAGCAGCCGAGCAGTTTGTAACCGCCGGAAACCTGGCCTGTGCCGAGTACAATGCCGGCCTGGCCAAGCTGCTGATGAACGACCTGGCAGGCAGCAGAAACAGCCTGGAAGCAGCCATCCGCAGCGACAAAAATGATGCTGAGGCCTACTACGTACTGGCCCTGCTGGGTGCCCGCACTGCCGACACGAATGTGATGATCCTGAACCTGAAGCGTGCGGTACAGATCGACCCCAGCCTGGGTGAGAAAGCCCGCAAAGACCTCGAGTTCCGCAAATTCTTCGACGACGAGCAGTTCCGGAGTGCCACCACGCAGTCCTAAAAACGTATCGCAACCAAGACGGTTTAGCGGGGATGCCACAGTGCATCCCCGTTTTGTTTTTAAATACTTCTCTCACGCCCGGCTTGTATATTGCAGGATGCATATCCGTAGGCCCATACAGCCCGATAGATTGCCAGGAGCCTGGGTGCAGGGCATACTGCGGGTGCCGGCGGCAATCCTGCTGAGCATAGCCTGCGCCTATGGTCAGCCCATCTTCACCACCACAAACCCAAACATTACGACCAGCGACTCGCTGAATTTTCACCTCCGCAGCACCAATGGCTACAAAATCCTGATACGAGAGCCGAGGGTAATGAATAGAAAGGGATACCGGGTAAGAAATGGCTTTACCGACTACTATCTGTATGTGGTGCGTAGCACAAACATTCTGGTAGAGCAGCACCCGATAGAGAACCATGGACTGAAAGCCTACCTGGTGGTGTACTCGGATAAAAAGAAGATGTACTACGACCCAGACTCCATTGGTGGCCGCTGCCTGTATTTATTGGGGATGATCGACACCCTGGGGCTAGGCAGCAAACTGAGTAGCAAACCGCAAACCCCACCGCAAACCAACAAAAAGACGGGTTGTAGGCTGCTATCCAGGCTACGGGGGAAGAAGCAGGCAACCCCGGAAGGCCAGACAAATACCGATTCTACGGCCCAAGCCCGGCCCAGCTGGGAAGCACAGCAAAGAGCGGCGATGATGCTGGCATTCAAACAGGCCAAGGATCGGAACCGGCTGCTAGCATTCTTCCGCAGCAAATTCTACTACAGCCAATCGCCGCTGTACAACCTGGAGAGCTGCCCCTATGGCCTACCCTACATGGCACTGGAGGATAAGAAACGCAACCGAACGGAGACCGTGCGCACCGCCACCGGCGGGCTGCGCCAGCAGAAGGTGAAGAAGGAAAAGCCAACCGAACTACCCAGCGTGGACGATGAGGAGGAAGAGGAAGAGAAAAAGGACGTGGAAGCAGGAGCGCGAAAACCCAAAAATAAAAAGCAGCAGGCAACTGAAGAACCACCCCAAAACCCAGCCGAATGACGGGCGAAAGCTTGATACGTAAGCTGCGCCAGCAGGCGCTGCGCCTGGGTTTTGATGCGCTGGGCGTAAGCCCTGCGGCGGAGCTGAGCCAGGATGCACGCTACCTGGAACGCTGGCTGGCAGCCGGCAGGCAGGGAGAGATGCACTACCTGGACAAACACTTTGACCTACGGATAGACCCGCGCAAACTACACCCGGGCACACAAACGGTTGTATCGGTGCTGAAGAACTACTACCCGCCTGAGCTGCCCGAGCAGGCCGATGGATTTCGGGTAGCGGCCTACGCGTACGGCCAAGACTACCACCAGGTGCTGAAGGAGCGGCTATATGCCCTGGCTGCAGACCTATCGGACTGGGTGGGGCGCTCGCTATCGGTACGGGTGTGTACCGACTCGGCCCCCATCCTGGAGCGACGGTGGGCTGAGCGGGCTGGGCTGGGCTGGATAGGCAAGAACACACTGCTGCTTACCCGACAGGGCGGCAGCTGGTATTTTCTGGGCGAGCTGCTGGTAGACCTGGCCCTGCCTGCCGAGCACCCCCCCCAGGCCGACCACTGTGGCACCTGCACCCGCTGCCTGGATGCCTGCCCCACGGGTGCCCTTAGCCCCTACGAGATGGATGCCCGCAAGTGTATCTCCTACCACACCATCGAGCTAAAGGCGCAGGTACCTGTGGAGTTTCATCGCATGCTGTCGGGTTGGGCGTTCGGCTGCGACATCTGCCAGGAGGTGTGCCCCTGGACGCGCTTTGCCCAGCCCCACACCGAGCCTGCATTCAGGCTGACCGAGCTGGTAGCCCACTATGCCGAAAAAGACTGGCAGGCACTGAGTAGCAGCCAGTACCGAAAGCGCACCCGCACGAGCCCACTCTCGCGCATACGGCGAGAAAAACTGCTGGAGAATATTGCGCTGGCAAAGGCTAGTCGTTCGATATAACCTCAAACTCTGTACGGCGGTTCTGCTGGCGGCCCGCTTCCGTGTCGTTCTCCGCCACCGGCTGTGCTTCGCCATAGCCCCTATACGCCAGCCGCTCGGTTGCCACGCCATTCGCTACCAGCCAGGCTACCACGGCTTTCGCCCGCTCCTCACTCAGCTTCAGGTTATAGTCCTCTGGCCCTTGGTCGTCCGTATGCCCGTTAATGCGCACGCGTAGCCGGGCATTCTCACCCAGGGTGCGCAGCAGGCGCTCCAGTTCGGCCACCGACTCAGGCGTCAGGGTGGCCTGATTGACCTCGAAGAAAATATTCCTCAGCACAATGCGCTTACCCGACCGGATTTTTTCCAGGTACAGGTCCTGCACCACCTCCTGGTAGCCCGAGGCTTGGGCTACGGGGAAATTTTCGGAACTGAAGAGGTAGCCATCGGCTACGGCACTGATGCCATAGTTTCGCCCCCCAGGCAGGGTAATCAGGTATTTTCCGGTCTCCTCGTTGCTGTTGATGATGCTCAGGGTGTCATTCGCCGTGTTGTCCACAATCATCAGCGTTGCAGCCAGGGGCTGCCGGGTTTCAGCATCCCGCACAGTTCCCTTCAGCAGGGTCAGGTTAAACTCTGGCACGGCTGCATCCTCCTCTGGGCGCTGGTTGGCCAGTAGGGTATCTGCTGGCGCTGGCCAGGTAATCTGGTAGAGGTCGTCCTGCCCGTAGCCACCCGGACGCACGCTGCTCATATAGGCTTGGCGGCCACTGGCATCGAGCACAAAGAAAACGTCGTCTCCGGGCGTATTGATGGGGAATCCCAGGTTTTCTGGGGCCGAGAAGGTCCGGTCGGGCCGCCAGGTAGTCTTGAACACGTCGTAGCCGCCCATACTGCTATGCCCTTCGCTGCTGAAGTACAGGTTGCGGCCATTGGGGTGCAAGAAGGGGCCGTCTTCGTTGAATACCGTGTTCACGGCCGGGCCCAGGTTTACCGGGTCGGTCCAGCTTCCGTCGGGCCGCTGCTGGCTCCAGTACAGGTCTCGCCCACCAAGGCCCCCGGGGCGGTTGCTCGCAAAAATAGCATAGCGTCCGTCTGCACTCAGGCACATAGAGCTCTCGCCATACTTGCTGTTGATAGGCCGGGAGATGGAAACAGGCGGCTGCCAGTCTGCCCCCTGCTGCCGGGCGCTGTACAGGCCTCCATTGTTGCTGTCCCGGTACAGCATCACGGTCTGCCCGTCTGGTGCCAGGCTTACCGTGGCATCGTGATACACGGTGTTGATGGGTGGACCCAGCGGCCTGGCCGGTATCCAGCCCGTGGCAGTATCCCGGTCGCTGAAGTAGATATCCTCGTAGGGCTTATTGTCAAAAGCAAGCCCGCCCAGGTTGCCAGGGCGGCGCGAGGTAAACAGCAGGCGGGCACCATCGGCAGTGATGACGGGGCCAAACTCCGGGTACGGAGTATTGATATTCGGCCCCAGGTTGCGTATCTCCACCACTACCGTATCCTTCATCAGTTTTACTCCTTGCTCGCACTGGCGCAGCTGGTTACGGATCCGCGTATAGGCTTCATCCGAAGTTTTGTAGCGGCCCAGCTCCCGCTGATAAAAAATGCTGGCATCTTCAAAGCGGCTGCTTTGGTGCAGGGCCTGCGCCATGTAGTAGTCTAGTCCGGGGTCGAAACCGGATGCCCGCGTGGCCACTAGCTCAAAATAAGGCAGGGCATCTGTGGGGCGGCCCTGCTCAAACAGTGTCACACCTAGCCAGTAACATGTATGCATATTATCGGCATTTACGCCATTGGCCTGCTGCAGGTAGGGCAGGGCCTGTTCGTACTCTTGAAATAGCAGATGTTCATCGGCCTGTTTCAGCAGTTGGCGTTCTGCTTTTTTATCGAACGTCTGGGCGTGTATGCCCGAGCCAGCTATGCCCACAAGCAGCAAGAGCACTATTAGCTGCATGTTAGCCAGGGTGGTGTATGATCTGACCATAAATAATGGGAGTAAAACCAAATAAGGGTGGTCTGAAAAATCTGCCTATTTGGACAGGACAAACACTTCTACGCGATTATTACGTGCCCGGCCCTCGGTTGTGCTATTGTCTGCCCGCGGCTCGGTGCCGCCCTTTCCTTTGTATTCGAATCGGCTTTCATCTATTCCCTTGTTCACCACCAGATAGAGCACCACCCGCATGGCCCGCCGTTCGCTCAGCCGTCTCAGGGCGGCCGGGGCGCCCTGGTTATCGGTATGGGCAGTAATCTTGACCCGCATATTCGGGTTTGCCATCATCATGTAGAAGAGCTTGTCCATGTCACTGGTTGCACTTGGGCCAAACTCATCTGTTCCGGGCTTGAAGTCCAGCTCCCACAGCATCAGGGTTTCTCCGGGCTGGATGCGCGCAATCTCGGGATATTGCTTTGCCTTATCCAGCGTACGCTCCACGAAAAAGGCAGGGTAGGCTTTTAGCTCCTTGCGTACCTCCTCTGCCAGCGCAGGCTCCAGGGTGCCCCCTGCTACGGGTGTGCGCAGGGCCGTAGCGGGTTCGTCCGCAGGTTTCTGGCCAGTTGTAGGGGGCATGGGGGCGGTACCGTCTGGTTCCCCTGTGCCTGGGGCCAGCTTACGGGCCGCTTCTTCCTCGTCCAGGCCTGGCACCAGGCTATCTGTAGGCGGTGTGTAGGTGGCTCTGGTGGCCGTGCCCTGGGCAAGTGGTGCCGGATCTGCCTCCTCCAGCACCACCTGGTATAGATCCAGTGCGCCGTTTGATCCTCGCCGGTCCGAGGCCAGGTAGGCTGCATTTCCCTTTCCATAGGGTGCATAGCCCAGGTCGTCCGCCGGGCTGTTTACGGGGTAGCCCAGGTTGTTGGCGGTGCTATAGCTGTCATCATCCAGGTGTACGGACTGGAATACATCATAGCCCCCCATGGCATCGTGCCCCTGGCTGGAGAAGTAGAGCCGGCGGGTAGCAACGTGGTAGTAGGGGCTGCGCTCGTCATAGGGAGTATTGATGCCGGGGCCGGTGTGCACCGGGCGCATCCACACACCCTTCTCGCCCAGCTGGCTTACCCAGATGTCGTAGCCGCCCAGGCCACCCTTGCGCTTGCTGGCGAAGAAGAAGAGGCCCGCCTCTTCATCCATAAATGGATCTCGGTCTCCTGCACCTGCATCAAAGGGCGCAGGCAGCTTCACGGGCATGCTTACTTCCTGGGCCAGGGTGCGTGCATATACGGGCCGGGCCGGCCCGGTGGATACGTAGAGGGTGCCGGGCGCTGGCTTCTGGTCCGGGAAGTAGTACAGGCCGGTGCCGCGCATGGCCTGCTGGTCGGCAGTGCGCTTGAAGGCGTTGGCATCCATGGCCACTGCTGTGCGGGGTACGGTTATTTCGCCGTCCTGTATCCGGGTAAAAAAGAAATCGGAGCGTACCGCATCCTGGTCTGTGGCATCGGCGCGATAGCTGGTGAAATACAGCAGGTTACCTTCGGGATTACAGCGGGGGCCCAGTTCATCGTAGCGCGTATTCACGGCCGAAGGCAAATGTGTAAGGCGCACACCGGCGCGGGGTGCGGCTGCTAGCAGCTGGGCCTGCTGGCAGCGTGCCAGGGCCTGCTCGTAGTAGGCACGGTCTGGGTTCCGGGGGGCCAGGCGCTCCAGTACCAGCTGGTAGTAGGCTTGTGCCTGGGCATACAGCTCCTGGTGGTGTAGCACCTGGGCATAGGTGCCATACAGTTCTTGCATCTGGCCGGCAGACAACTGGTCGGTAAGGGAAGGCCGGGCCAGCAGGTATTGATACTGCTCATAGGCGAGGTCCTTCAGGCCCGAGTGGAAGTAGGAAAGGGCCAGATACAGGCGCATCTCCGGCTCTTTGGCCTCGTAGCCCAGTAGCTGCTGATAGGTTTCGGCGGCCTGTATCCACTCGCCAGCCAGGCGGTGTACGGTGGCCTGTGCCTCCATTTTTTTCAGCAGCGCCGGGTCCATCGGCTGTGCTACTGCCAGGCCAGGAGGGGCCAGGAGCAGAAAGACAAAAACAGTGGTAGGAAGACCGATGAAACCCATCTTTATTTTCATGACATAGTAGTTTAGGAACACGAAAGATACAACAGGCCGCTGCTGAATAGCAAACCCTGTATGCCCACGGCCCAGCCCCCTACACAGCCCACCCGGCGGGCCGCTAGGCTGTGGGGGCCTCGGCCTGCTCCAGGCGGATGTGCAGGTCCTTTAGCTGGCGGGCATCCACGGGTGCCGGTGCCTCCAGCATCAGGTCTCGCCCGGCGCTGTTTTTCGGGAAAGCCATTACATCGCGTATGCTGCTGCTGCGGGTCATGAGCATCAAGATTCGGTCTAGCCCAAAGGCGCAGCCAGCATGGGGGGGAGCCCCGTAGCGAAAAGCACGCAGCAGGAAGCCGAACTGCTGTCGTATCTCGGCCTCGCTAAGGCCCAGTAGGCCAAAAACTTCATCCTGGATGTCCTCGCGATGGATACGCACGCTGCCGCTCATCACCTCATTGCCGTTCATCACCATATCGTAGCAGAGGGCACGTATGTCTTCGGGGCGGCGTGTTCCGGCCTTGTACTCGGCCCAGTCTGCCTCGTGCGGCATTACAAAAGGGTGATGAATGGCCACCAGCTGGCCGCTCTGCTCATCCCGCTCGAATAGGGGGAAGTCTATAACATAGAAGATGTTCCAGCTATCGGGGTCATACAGCTGCTCGGTGTCGGCTATGTGCTTGCGTAGTGCCCCCAGGCTACGGCGCACCACCGGGGCACTGTCTGCCCCAATAAGCACCAGGTCTCCGGGCTGGGCCTGCATGTGGCGGGCTATGGCTGCCAGCTGCTCGGGGCCGAAAAACTTGTCGGCACTACTTTTGCAGCTGCCGTCGGCCTCCACCCGCAGGCTTACCAGGCCCTTCAGGCCCAGGTGGCTTTGCTTCACATAGTCTATCAGGGCATCCGTCTGCTTGCGGCTGTAGTGCCCCAGGCCCGGGGCGCATATACCCGCTATCAGCCCGCCGCCCTGTAGCACGCTGTTGAACACACCAAAGTCTGTGCCTGCCACCTGCGCATTCAGCGTAATGAGCTCCATACCAAAGCGCAGATCCGGTTTATCGCTGCCGTACTTCTCCATACACTCGGCATAGGAAATACGGGGCAGTGCGGGTATATCTACCCCAATTGTATCCTGAAATACCTGCTGCACCAGGGCTTCGAAGGTGCTGAGGATATCCTCCTGACCCACAAAGCTCATTTCGCAGTCCAGCTGGGTAAACTCGGGCTGCCGGTCACCCCGGAAGTCTTCGTCGCGGTAGCACTTGGTTATCTGGTAGTAGCGGTCCATGCCGGCCACCATCAGCAGCTGTTTCAGTATCTGGGGGCTCTGGGGCAGGGCGTAGAAGGTGCCGGGGTGCATGCGGCTGGGCACCAGGAAGTCTCGCGCGCCCTCGGGCGTAGCCCGGATGAAGTTGGGTGTCTCTATCTCCAGGAAGCCGCGCGCGTCCAGAAAACGGCGCATGGCAGCCGCTACCCGGGCGCGTAGGCGCAGGTTGTGTGCCAGGGCTGGGCGGCGTATGTCCAGGTAGCGATACTGCAGGCGCAGTTCCTCGCTGCCGTCGGTGTCGTCTTGTATCAGGAAAGGGGGCAGCTCGGCCCGGTTCAACAGGCTGAGCTGTGTGGGGCGGATCTCTATATCGCCCGTGGGATTCTTGGGGTTCTTGTTTTCGCGCTCGTGCACGCTGCCCTCTACCCGCAGCACATACTCGCGTCCCAGCGTTTTGGCCAGCCGGTACAGCTCGGGCTGGTGCTCCTGGGCTATCGCTATCTGGGTGATGCCCTGCAGGTCGCGCAGGTCTATGAAGATAAACTGCCCAAAGTCTCGGGTAGTCTGCACCCAGCCACATAGGGCTACGGGCTGGCCGGCATCGGCCATGCGGAGCTGGCCGCAGCTGTGGGTGCGCAGGGTGGTAGCATTCATAGGCTGCATACTTTAGGGTATCGAAAAGGAATGAATAAAAGCGTAATAGCGGCAAAAATAGGCACTGTCCGGGTATTTTTCCCTATGTTTCGCGCCTTTCTCTTTCGGGTTGGCCAATACCTCTGCCATGCGCGTCTGTATCATCGGGGCCGGTGCCGCCGGCCTGTTTGCCGCCCTGCGGCTAAAGGCCCTGCAGCCTGGCTGGGAGGTGCGGGTGCTGGAGCAAAAAGAGCCGCTGGCCAAGGTGCGTATATCCGGTGGGGGCCGCTGCAACGTAACGCACGACCCTGCCCGCTTTCGGCAGGGGTTGCGGCAGCTGTACCCCCGGGGAGCACAATTTATGCAGCAGGCGCTCAAGGCCTTTGGTGCGCAGGATACGCTGGACTGGTTTGCCCACCGGGGGGTGGCCCTGAAGCGAGAGGACGACGGGCGCATGTTTCCCACCACCGACCGTAGCCAGACGATTGTGGACTGCCTGCTGCAGGAGGCACACAGCCTGGGTGTGCAGCTGCACACAGGGGTAAAGGTGCGGGCCCTGCACCCTGGGCCGCCGGGCCACTGGCAGCTGGAAACCAGTGTGGGCACCCGTATAGAGGCCTACCGGGTGCTGGTAGCCACCGGCGGCAGCCCAGGGATAAAAGGGCTAGACTGGCTGCAAGCGCTGGGGCTGGAGGTAGTGCCGCCGGTGCCCTCGCTCTTTACCTTCAACCTGCAGCCGCACCCCATGCGTGCGCTACAGGGCGTATCGGCCCCGGCGGTAGTAAGCCTGCCCGAACAGGGCAAGCTGAGCCAGGAGGGGCCCCTGCTGATTACCCACTGGGGGCTGAGTGGGCCTGCGGTGCTGAAGCTGAGTGCCTTTGCAGCCCGCGCACTGAAAGAGGCCGACTACCGCTACCGCATACGCCTGTGCTGGCTGCCAGGCTGGGACGATACCCGGCTGCGCAGCTGGATAGAACTGCAACGGACCGATGCGCCCAAAAAGCGAATACGCAATACCCCGCCTGCACAGCTACCCCGGCGCCTGTGGGCCTGGCTGTGCCAGGCGGCGGGGCTGGCCGACGAAACGGCCTGGGCAAGCCTGCCCGCCGGAGAACGAAACCGGCTAACCGAGCTGCTGCTACGCCACAGCCTGACCGCAGCGGGCAAGACCACCTTTAAGGACGAGTTTGTAACAGCAGGCGGCATAGCCCTAGGCGAGGTAGGCCCACAGATGGAGGCGAAACGCCACCCAGGCTTGTTTTTAGCAGGCGAGGTGCTGGATATAGACGGCATTACGGGGGGCTTCAACTTTCAGGCCGCCTGGACTACTGGCTGGCTGGCTGGCACCGGCCTGGCCTCCGGAACTTGACCGTGCACCAGACACGAACAGGCATCGGCTCGCACCCTGTGGACTACCGTTCAGACCCCATTTTGTGCAATTCACACAAAAAACACGGCCCTTCGTGCGGTTTGCTAGCACCACATTGCTTTTTATGCTATTTTTGAAATTAAACGCGAAAAAACGCGCAAGCGAAGTTGCCCCGGACACATACCGCCGGATGCGTACCCGTTTGCGGATTAGTGTTATTATTAAGTAAAGCCGGAAACCGGGTGAAATCAAAACCAAATGCTTAAAATGAAATTTTCAGGAATTGTAGTGGGCATGTGCATCATGCTCTGCTCATCGCTCCTCTTTGCTCAAAACGTGGGGATTAACACCACCAACCCCCAGGAGACCCTGCACGTGAATGGCAGTGTGCGGGTGGACGGCAAGTTCATCCTGTACAATGGTACCGAGCTGGCACCCGGTGCTACCATCGCCATACCCGACAACACCTCCATGGTGCAGATAGGCAGCAACGCCGGCGCGCAGGCCAATGCCCTTACCGGTCCCGCCACCCCGCGACAGGGCATGATTCTGTACATCCTGAACCGTGACAACGACGCGGGCACCTTTGCCACCTACCCTGTGCCCGGCAACGGCCAGGTGTCGCAGTTTGTGTACCACGACGGCGCCTGGTACCCTGTAGGCGGCGGCAGCACTACCCCGCCCGGCGCCATACTGGGCGGTACCATTGCCGGCAACGGAAACGTGGTAAACGGCCCTATTACTGCAAACCGTACCGGCACCGGCCAGTATACCATTACTTTCAATACCCCACTTGCCTCTACACCCAACGTAGTGGTAAGTGGCTATATGAACAGTGGTGCTGGCGGAGGCTGTAGCTCCCCCCCCTGTACCGATGCACCGACTATTACGCTAGACCCCATCACTACCATGTACTGCATACCCCATAGCGCGTTCTCGAGTGGAGACACCTATCGGAACAGATGCTCAGCTTTCAATCCTGTAACACTGAACACTGAATTCAAATTTATAGACGGTGTTTCTACAACTGGTGGCGTTGTAAATATCAACCATGCCTCATCCGGGTGCAACGGTCAGTTTTCACCAAATTTTGGCCATAGCATCACCGGAGGTACTGTTAGCATCAACCCTAGTGCAACTTTTCAGCTCAGCACAACCCACGGTGCTACATCTGGCAGTAGCAACTTTCGCATGTATATTTGGGTAGACTGGAATCAGGACGGAGATTTTGATGATACTGGAGAATTGGTACACGACAGCGGAGTTGATGTCCCCAACCTAACCAATGTTTCTATCACCGCGCCATGTAGTGCAAACTGCGGACTGACTCGTATGCGTATAAGGGGCATTCGCCCTGGAGTAACAGCACTAACAGATGCCTGTAGCGATGCCGGGCAATCAGGCTTCACGGGTGAAACACATGACTACAACGTAAATATACTGGACCCCACTACTACCGCCCCCGGCTTCTGCCTAGTTTCGGGCATGTCCAACACCGGATTCAACTGCAGATGCTACGATCAGGGTGGGCTTCCACTTGACCTGGGTGTAACCTTCCTGGCCTCCGAATAGGCTAGAAGCCCCCCATAGTTCGCTCGTCAGCAAGAAAACAAAAGGCCCAGGCTATCCCAGCTGGGCCTTTTTCTGTTTTAGCCCAGGGGGCGGATGCGGCGTCATATTTTGGGCACAACAGAATATCGGATGCCGGGTATGTAGTGCACGGAGGCTTTATAGCTTTATATTTGGGCATGCTAGATAAACATGGAATTGCAAAGCGCATAGCCCAAGAGGTACAGGACGGCATGTACGTAAACCTGGGTATTGGCATCCCCACCCTAGTGGCTAACTATATTCCGGCCGAGCTGCGGGTGGTGCTACAGAGCGAGAATGGCCTACTGGGCATAGGCCCCTTCCCCACTGAAGCAGAGGTGGATGCAGACCTGATTAATGCCGGCAAGCAGACGGTAACCTATCTGCCCGGTGCCGCTTTTTTTGACAGTGCCGAGAGCTTTGCCATGATACGGGGCGGGCACATAGACCTAACCATCCTAGGTGCCATGGAGGTGAGTGCCCAGGGCGACATTGCCAACTGGAAGATACCCGGGAAGATGGTGAAGGGCATGGGTGGCGCCATGGACCTGGTGGCGGCAGCCCGCTACATCATCGTAGCCATGACACATACCGGCCCTGGCGGCAGCCCCAAGTTGCTGCCCAGCTGTAGCCTACCCCTCACCGGGCTGAAGTGCGTAAAGCGGATTGTAACCGACCTGGCCGTAGTAGACGTAACCGACCAGGGCTTCCGGCTGGTAGAACGTGCCCCGGGCGTGAGCGTAGAGGAGATTGTGGCCAAAACCGGGGCTCCGATCCTGATACCCGGCCAGGTGCCTGAAATGGCCCTGTAGCCGCCAATCCGAGCATGCTCGAAGTTATTTTAGTTTCCAAAGAAACTATCTATTTGATTATGCCGTTCTACGCTCATTCCAAATCGATTGTATGAAAAGAAACCTGCTCCTCCTGTTGCTGCTCCTTGTCGGCCTGTGTGTGCACACAGCTAGCGCCCAGTTCCCATCCGGCGGACCCGACCCTGTGCAGTGGCGGGTGGAAACAACACCCACCAGTGGCTGGAAGGTGGGCGATGTAGTAACGGTACACTTCTATGCCAGCCTGCAGGCTCCCTGGCACATATACAGCGTGAAGCGATACAAGCCAGGTGAGTTTGGGCCCATGCCTGCTGAATACGAACCCTTTGAAGACAGCAAGGGCGTAAGTGCGATGGGCAGCCTGCAGGAAAGCGGACAGCCAACCAAGGAGTACGACGAGGTGTTTGAGGTAGATACCTGGTACTTCACCGGGCAGGCACACTACTACCAGCAGTTCCGCATTACGGCCGAGCAGGTGCACATAAAGGGCCGCATCAAAACCCAGGTGTGCAAAGAGGGCATCTGCGTACCCAAAAACAGGGAGATCGACATCAAGCAAACTGCGGGCGCCGGTACAGGCGCTGCCCCCAGCCCGGTGAGCCCGACAGAGAAAAATACCGATGGCGAGTCGGCAGATGCAGCCCAAACCCAAGCCAGCGAGGCCGACTCGGCACAGAAGGCCAGCGAGCCCACAGCCACCCCCGATCGCAGCGGGCTGATTGTGGTGGATGAGCAGGCCGATCCGAACGCAGCTGCTGATGGCGGCTCGCTCTGGGCCATCTTCTTTGCCAGTCTGGCAGCTGGGCTGGTGGCCCTCATCACCCCCTGTGTATTTCCGCTGGTGCCCATGACAGTCAGCTACTTTACCAAGCATGCCAAAAGCAGAAGGCAGGGCCTGCGAGACGCGGGGGTATATGTGTTGTCCATCATCATAATGTTCATGATCCCCGGCATCCTGCTGGTAAACCTGTATGGTGGCACCATTTTTTACGATATCTCCACCAGTGGCACGGTAAACCTCATTTTCTTCGTCGTAATCCTGCTGTTTGCACTCAGCTTCCTGGGCTGGTTCGACATCAAGCTACCCAGCAGCTGGAGCACCTGGGCCGACAAGCGCAGTATGAAAAACAGCGGGGCCATTGGCATCTTCTTCATGGCCATGACGCTTGTTATCGCCAGTTTCAGCTGCACAGGCCCGCTACTGGGTGGCGTACTCGCTACCCTGAGCAGTGGTGCCGGTGGCACCCAGGAGGCCGTGGTGGGCCTTGGCGGCTTTGCGCTAGGCTTTGCCGTACCCTTTGGTATACTGGCCATATTCCCCGGGCTGCTAAGCGGCCTACCCAGCAGTGGGGGCTGGCTAAACACCGTGAAGGTGCTACTGGGCTATATCGAGCTGATGCTCTGCATGAAGTTCTTCAGCCAGGCCGACCAGGTGTGGCACTGGGGCATCCTGGATCGCGAGGTCTTTATAGCCATCTGGATTGTGCTCTCTGGTGCCCTGGGTGCCTACCTAATGGGGTGGTATCGCCTGCCGCACGACCATGAGCCGCTGGAGAAAGTACCCGTACCCAGGCTGCTGATTGCCCTGGCTGCCTTCGGCTTTGGCCTCACCATGGTGCCAGGCCTGTGGGGCGCACCCATAGCGAACCTGAGTGGCATTCTGCCCCCAACAAACCGCGAAGTGGGCGTAAAAATATCCGAATATTATGCCGATGAATACCGCAACCATGGTGGTAGTACCGGCGGCCAATCAGGCGCCAACCAGCAGGTGTGCGACCTGCCACGAATAGGCGGCGACAAGCATGCACACAATGCACCGGCCGGCTTCTGCATGTTCTACGACTTTGAGGAAGGCATGGCCTATGCCAGCAAGGTAGGGAAGCCGGTGTTTCTGGACTTTACCGGCTTTACCTGTGCCAACTGCCGCCTGATGGAGAGCAAAGTATGGCAAGACCCGCAGGTAAAGCGCGCCCTGCAAGAAGACTATGTGATGATCTCGCTATACGTGGATGATACGGAAAAACTAAGCCAGCCCCGCAAGGCCAAGGACGGAACAAGCGTGCGTACCATAGGTGATAAATGGACGCAGTTCCAGATCGAAAACTATGGACTACTGGCGCAGCCCTACTACGCCCTGATAGCACCCGAACTGAAAGCGGGAAAAATAGTGAACTTTACGCACCCCGTGGGCTACGAAAACGATAAGAACACGTACCTGGCCTGGCTGCAGAAGGGTAAGGCCCTGTACGAGAAGATGGAGAAAAAATAGCTGAAATCCACTAAAAAAAACGCACTTTCGCACCTTGGTGCTGCACATAGCCGTTAAACTAACGGCTATGTGCGTTATAGTCATACCGATATAACTGAGCCCCCCTACCCCGGCGGATATGGACAAAAAGCCCGATACCACGCTTTCCTTTCCGAAAGAAAAGATCAACATCCTGTTTCTGGAAGACATTCATCCCCAGGCCATGGCCCTGCTTGCACGGCATGGGTACACGCAGGTAGCGCATATCCCAAAAGCTATAGACCCCAACGAGCTGCTGCAACGGCTGCCCGAGGTGCATGTGCTGGGCATACGCAGCCGTACAAAACTGACGGCTGACGTGCTACAGGTGGCCAACAAGCTCTTGACCGTAGGGGCCTTTTGCATCGGTACAGACCAAATGGACCTGGCTGCCCTGCAAGAAAAAGGAGTTGCTGCCTTCAACAGCCCCTATAGTAGCACCCGCTCCGTAGCCGAGCTTACGCTGGGCAGCTGCATCCACCTGATGCGGCGCATCTAAGAGAAAAGCCTGGCCGCCCATGAGGGCCAGTGGCTGAAAACCCATGTCGGCGCCCACGAGCTGCGCGGCAAGACCCTAGGCATCATTGGCTATGGCCGCATTGGCAGCCAGGTGGGCCTATTGGCCGAAGCGCTGGGGATGAAGGTAGTGTTTTACGACATCCTGCCTACCCTGATAATGGGCAATGCACAACCGGCCGAAAACCTGGAGGAGGTGCTAAAAACCGCCGACATCATAAGCCTGCATGTGCCCGAAACCACCACTACGCGCCACATGATAAATGAGCATACCCTGGGCCTGATGAAGCCCGGGGCAAGGCTCATCAACTATAGCCGGGGTAAGGTGGTGGACAATGCCGCATTGGCCAATGCACTGATCAAGGGCCACCTGAGTGGTGCCGCAGTGGATGTATTTGAGCAGGAACCGGCTAGCAAGAGTGCGCGCTTTGAAAACCCCCTCCAGGGGCTGCGGCAGGTCATCCTGTCGCCCCACATAGGGGGCAGCACAGAGGAGGCACAGGAAAGCATTGGGCTGGATGTAGCGCAGAAATTGATAAACTTCCTGGATCAGGGCAACACAATAGGCAGTGTAAGCCTGCCCGAAATTCAACTACCTGCCATGGAAGGAACCCACCGCATCCTGCACGTCCACCGAAACAGAAGCGGCGTACTCAGCGAGATCAACCAGCGCCTGAGCGATCATGGATTCAACATAGTGGGCCAGTTCCTAAAGACGAACGAGCACATAGGCTACGTAGTACTCGACATTGAACAGGGAAACACCCCACTGGCAGTAGACATCCTGAAGGACGTAAAAGAAACCATACGCATCCGCAGCCTCTATTGAGGTGGCATCCCCCTGCCCATCTTGCCCGTCCCCTCCCTGTGCTCGGGTGTTTCTTCAGCCCCGGCAGCCGGAGAAGGAAAACAAGGAAACCCTATATTTATCCTGGCGAGCAGGGTATTATGCCGGAAGCGTTCGCCCTTTCTAAGCCAAAATCATCCTCTCGCTCTCCCAGAACATGAAATACACCTTTGCCCCTGGCCCCTCTCAGCTTCAGCTGGAGACAGAATGGTACCTGCAAGAGGCCGTAGCCTCGGGCCTGCTGAGCGAGAGCCACCGCAGTCCGGCCTTCAGCCAGTTGTATGAGGAAGTGCTGCAGGGCTTCCGCAGCAAGCTGGAGCTGCCAGACTCCTATAGCCTGTACTTCCTGAGCAGTGCCACAGAGTGCTGGGAGGTTTTGACTGCCGGGCTTATTAGCGAAAACGCCCTGCATGTGTATTCCGGCGCCTTTGGCCAGCGCTGGTATGAGTATGCGCGGGCTATACGCCCGGGGGTAGAGGCACTCAGCTTCGACCCCGACGCAGACTTTGACAGCCTGAAGCCGCGACTCCTGCGCCCGGTGGAGCTGGTGTGCTTCACCCAGAACGAAACCGCCAATGGCACGCAGATCCGGCCCGAGTGGCTAGCAGAAGTACGGGCCGTACTGCAGGATCAGCTGATCGCGGTAGACGTTACCAGTAGCCTGGCAGGCCAGGCCCTGCCCTGGCGCGAGGCCGATGCCTGGTTTGCCAGCGTGCAGAAGTGCTTGGGCATGCCAGCAGGCCTGGGTGTACTGGTGTGCAGCCCACAGGCCCAGCAGCGGATAGAGCGCCTGGGGCACAGGGCCGCCTACAACGGCCTGCAGCGGCTGCACAGCCACTGGAAAGATCGGCAGACGAGCTATACCCCCAACGTACTAGCCATTTACCTGCTAAGCCGCATCCTGCAAGACATCCCACCCATCCGGCAGACGGATGCACACCTACAGGAACGGGCCCATACCTACTACAGCCTGCTGGAGCAGCACAGCTGGCTGTCGCCATTTGTGGCACGGGCCGAAAATCGTAGCCAAACGGTCATCGCCGTAGCCTGCCCGCCCGAGCGCCTGCTGGCAGGGGTACTGCAGCCCGCGCAGGCAGCTGGCCTCACCCTGGGCAGAGGGTACAAGCCGCTGGACAAAACAACCTTCCGGATTGCCAACTTCCCGGCACTACCTGCTGATGCTGTCATGGAACTCTGTGGCTTACTACAGGGGCTGTAGGGCTGCAGCACAGGCAGATTTCTGCCTACCTTTGCGCCAGACGAGAAAAAATTGAATCGCAAGATGGGTAAAGGATTATTCGACGGGTTGGGTGTGGCCATGGTGACCCCTATGCTGGCAGACGGCCAGCTGGACACAGAAGGACTAAGGCGCCTGACCGAACACCTGATAGACGGAGGGGTGGACTATCTGGTTCCGCTAGGCACCACAGGCGAAAGCAGCACCCTCACCAAGGCCGAAAAGCACTACGTGCTGGATATCGTAGTAGAGGTAAACGCGGGCCGGAAGCCCATGCTGCTAGGCTGCGGGGGAAACGACACCGCTGCCGTAGTACAAGAGATACAAAGCCTGGATGCCCGCTACCAGCCCGATGGGTTCCTGAGTGTAAGCCCAGCCTATAACAAGCCCAGCCAGGCAGGCATACTGGCGCACTACCAGGCCATAGCCGCAGCCACCGAAAGGCCCATTGTGCTGTACAATGTGCCCCCCCGTACGGCCAGCAACCTGGAGCCTGGCACCGTGCTGGCATTGGCCGAAACCTGCCCAACTATTATCGCCATCAAGGAGGCCAGTGGCAGCCTGCCCCAGGCTATGGAGCTGGTGGCGCATAAGCCTGCCCACTTTTCGGTGCTTAGCGGAGACGACCTGCTGGCCCTGCCCGGCATCTGCCTGGGCCTAACGGGTCTCATCTCGGTGCTGGGCAATGCCCTGCCAGAGCTCACCGGACGCATGGTCCACCTGGCTGCCAGGCAGGAGGTGCAGGCCGCCCGAGCCCTGCACTACCAGTTGCTACCACTCATCCACGCCATCTTCCAGGAGGGGAACCCCGCGGGCATCAAGGCCCTGCTGGCCGAGCTGGGCATTTGCCAGCCCTATACGCGCCTGCCCCTGGTGCCTGCCAGCCACGACCTGCAGGCCCGGCTAGGGCAACTGCTAAAGGCCCTGAAGCAGGCAAGCTAAGCGGCAAACCCACCCCGCTTTCGGGTGTGTATCCCACGGAATATGTATCTGCAAGATAGACTAAAGCAGCTACTGGCTGAACTGGACGAACGAAAAGCTGCTACACCCGGCCTGACGGACCCACAGCGCCAGAAGCTGCACTATAAGCTACGGCTGGAGATGAACTACCACTCCAACCGAATGGAGGGAAATACCCTGACGCTGGAAGAGACACGCTCTGTAATGATGGATGTACTGGACGTGCACCATCGCTCGCTGAAAGAGGTGCTGGAAGTGCGGGGCCACGATAAGGTCATGCAGAGCGTGCTCGGGGCGGGACAGGGCAAAGTTCGGATTACCGAGCGGCTACTGAAAGAACTGCATCGCGGGATAATGCACGAACCGGATGCGCCTGAAAAAGCGAACCAGATAGGCCGGGGGAAAACACAGGATAACTATCTGTACACCTACCGAGGCGAGCGCCTGGACTTTACACCTGCCAGCGAAACACCCCAGGCGGTAAACACCCTCATAAATTGGCTAGACAACCAGCTGTACCAACCCCTGGCGAAGGCCAAGGCCCCACTTCTGCACCCGGTGGTCATTGCCGCCGAATTTCATGTCCGCTTTGTAAGCATCCATCCCTTTTACGACGGAAACGGCCGCATGGCCAGGCTGCTCAGCGCGCTTATCCTGATCTATGCAGGCCATCCGCTCCCCCTTATCCGGGCGGAGCAGCGCGATACGTATACCAAAACCCTGGCTGATGCACAGCTGTATGGCCAAGACCCACTTCCCTTTTACCTATTCCTTACCGAGTGTGTGCTGGCCACCCAGCAACTGGTAGCCAAGGCGGCAGCCGATGAAAGCCTGGACGAACCCGGCGACCTGGACAAGAAGCTGGCCCTGCTAGACAGGCAGCTGCAGGACCGTGAGAAACTGACCCTACCTAAAGCGGAGGCCGACTATAAGGGGCTGATCCTGCCTGCATTCCTGGCACTTGCCGAGCGATGCGAAGCCGTTGTTCAAAAATTCCACCTGCTTTTTGGGAAAACAGGGTATCGGCTCATTACCTTCCCCCAAGAAAGGACACTGGAAAGCTTCGCGCAAGTAGGCGAGCTGGTGTATGCCCTGGTGCCAGCCAACAGAGGTGAGATCGATAAATTTCAAATTGGATTTGATCTGAGAGGCTTTACCCGCCCCAACAATAAGTCGGAAGGGCCATATGATCTATTCATTGGAGTAGGGATTTCATTCAAGCAACTTACCTACGACGTAGGATGCTACATCTGGGAAAACCACGGGCGTAGTATTCCGAATACGATTACCTCCTTCGGGTACCACGAAGCTGTAGATCGGGCAACAATGGATAGAATCACCGCCGCACTGGGCGACTACCTGTACGAAGCAGTGCGCCACCTGGCTGGGCTAGATACCCCTGATACCCCACTCCCCTAACCCCGGCCACCTAGGGTGTGCGCGCATTGCGGATGCTCTCGTACAGCAGGTCGGCCACCTTTCCCCGCACGTTCTCATACAGGAAGGTGTTGTTTTCGCTATCCGGATAGGTTCGGTTGGCCAGCAAGATGTAGATCAGGTCTGCCTCGGGGTCTACCCATACGCAGGTGCCCGTAAAACCCAGGTGGCCGTAGGCACTGGCCGTGGCGTAGTCGCTGGCAGGGCTAATGTAGCCAGGTCTCTTATCGGGCTTATCCCAGCCAAGCCCCCGGCGGCTACTGGGCAGCTGCGTACTCTGGCTGGTGAAGTAGCGGATAGTGCCGGGCTCCAAATAACGTTCGCCGCCATACTCGCCGCCGTTTCGGAGCATAAGCAGCAGTTTGGCCAGGTCGTAGGGGTTGCTAAAGAGGCCCGCGTGGCCACTGTAGCCACCTAGCAGGCTGGCGCACTCGTCATTCACATAGCCCTGCACCCGCTCGAAGCGATACTTCCGGTCTTCTACTGTAGGGGGGCAGTCTGCGGCACGCCCCTTCCAGGCTGGGTTAAACAGGGTATTGTTCATGCCCAGCGGCTGGTAAAAAGTATGCGTAGCATAGTCCTCCAGGCTCTGGTTGGTAATACGCTCCATAACCCGCTTCAGGATAATCATATTCAGGTCGCTGTATTTGTAGCCCTGGGCCTTGTTCACGGGTTGGCGGATGATCTGGTGCCAGATGGAGTCTGGATAATCTTTGTTCAGCCACAGCTGCGTACCTATCTGCACAGGGTAGCTGGCCAAGGGGAGGGTGTCGTATACGGCGGGGTCGCGCACGCCATCCTTTACGGTCTGTAGGTAAAAGGGAATCCAGGCCACCAGGCCGCTATTGTGCTGTAGCAGCTCGCGGATGGAAATATCGCCCACGGCTCCGGTTACCTCTGGCAGGTAGGCGTGCACCGGTGCGTCCAGCGTCAGCTTTTTCTCTTCCCACAGCTTCATGGCACACACGGTAGTAGCCACCACCTTGGTTACCGAGGCCAGGTCGAACAGGCTGGCATAACTGTCTACCGGTACCTCGCGCTGGTAGGTGTGGTAGCCAAAAGCGCGGTTGTATACAATGTTATTGTTCCGCAGGGCCATAATGGCGCAGCCTGGCATCGCCCGTTTGCGAATCAGGTCTTGCACCAGGGGTTCAATCTTGTCCAGGGTAGCGGGGTCCATACCCGCCTCATCGGGCCGGGCGGTTCGGAACCGCTCGCCCTCATTTACATAGCTGAAACCCATGGAGAACTTATCGGGCAGCACCACCGGCATCAGGCCCGTGGGCTGCCGGCTACCCATCACAATCTCGGCCGCGGCTACCTGGGCCGCCGGGGCTTCCTCATAGGCCGCTATCACAGCACGATGATCTTGCAGGTACTGCAGCGCATAGGGATTATTGAAGTGTACCAGAATGCTCTGTGCATCCCAGGCCGATACAGAGTCGCAATAGGTAAGGATGGTGGGCGTAATGCCATAGTGGCGGAAGGCATAGCGGCTCATCTCGAAGAGGCCGGTTACGATAACGTCATAGTCTTTTAGTACCCGCAGCACGCTATCCAGGGTAGCGCGGCGGCTGTAGCGGTCTAGCAGGAAGAAGTCAAAGGGCGCATAGGTTTTCAGCGTTTCATAGAAGGGCGTGCCTCGGTTGTAGCCAATCTGTACATAGGCCATGCGTCGGTTCAGCTTGCCTATGGGCACGGGCAGCAGGTCATTCTTCACCAGGCTTACCGCCTGGGCATACAGTTCATCGCGCAGGGCTATGGCTGCCGGGTCGGCAATGGCGGCACGTGCCGCCTCGTAGCTGGCATAGCGGTTTTTCGGCAGGCCCATCCATGCCTTGGCCAGCAGGATCCGGTACACATGGGCATCCAGTTCGGCCTGGGTATAGGTGCTGTCTTCCAGGATAGCCCTGCGGATGTAGGCAATAGCCTTGGGCACATCGCGTGGATACAGCAGCACATCGTTTCCGGCTTTCAGGGCCATCAGCTCGGCCTCGCCTGCCTGGTAGTAGCGGGCTACCCCGCCCATATTCATGGCATCGGTAAAGACGAGGCCCCGGAACCCCAGCGAATCGCGCAGCATGCGGCCTACCACCCTGGGGCTTAGGGTAGTGGGCAGGTTTGGGGTGTTATCCAGGGCGGGTACATACAAGTGGGCTACCATAACCGACTGTACCCCGTGGTGGATGAGCTGGCTAAAAGGATAGACCTCTATGCTATCCAGGCGCTGGCGACTGTGCCGGATGAAGGGCAGCGTGTAGTGGCTATCGCTGTCGGTATCGCCGTGGCCGGGGAAGTGCTTGGCCGATGCCATAACACCATGATCCTGCATACCCTGCATCAGCATCAGGGCCTTGCGGGCCACCAGGTGTCGATCCTGCCCAAAAGAGCGGTCGTTGATCACCGGGTTGCGTGCGCTGTAGTTCACGTCCACCACGGGGGCAAAGCTGACATGCACCCCCAGCGCCCTGCACTGGCCAGCCATTATGCGGCCATACTGGTAGAGCAGCGAGTCATTCTCTATGGCACCCAGTGTCATGTTTCGGGGAAAGCTGAGGGTGCTGTCCAGCCGCATACCCAGGCCCCACTCAGCATCCATACCCACCATAAGTGGCAGCCTGCTGCTACGCTGCAGGCGGTTTAGCGCCGCCACCTGGCGCATAGGCCCCCCCTGCATAAACATAACGCCACCAATGCGCTGCTCGCGCACCAGCTTCTCCACCTGTGGTATGTTGTACTGCACCGCATCGGTAAAGGCTGCCACCATAAACAGCTGGCCAATCTTCTCCTCCAGGCTCAGGCTATCCAGCTGCTGCCGCGCCCAAGCGGCATCGGCGCCGGGGAATAGCTCCTCCACCGTCTCGGGCGGGCGAGTGGCCCGCGCAGGGGGATTGTACTGCGCGTGCGCCTGGCCCAGGAGCAGGGCAGCAAGAAATAAAAATCGCACATCCATGATTCCGACCAAAAATACGGCAATCTGCCTCCGGGCGAGCCCCGCACACCCCGGCATCTATCCACAGGTGCTGCCCGCCTACCAGATGTAGAGATACGCAGGCTGTGGACGAAGCGTTGGCCAGGGGCTAGCCGGTGCGCAAGGAAAAGCCGTAATTTTACTCATTATGATGTTGGTTGTACTTACAGCAGCGCTGAGTTTTCTGGCGAACTACTATTTCCGCGACAGTATGCCCTGGTGGATATTCGCGCCGGTGTGTGCTGCCTGCGGCTTTTTGTTTGCGCGGAATACCGTCCATGCCTTTCTGGCGGGCTTTCTGGGTCTCTTCCTGCTGTGGGGGCTGGTGGCACTGGGTATCGACCATTTCAATGGCTATCGGCTAGGAGATAAAATTGCCCAGCTACTTTCGCTGCCGAACAACCTGACACTGGTAGCTGCTACAGGCCTGGTGGGCGGCCTGGTTGGGGGCTTTAGCACCTGGGCTGGCCGCCGGATTCGGGCCATCCTCTAGGCAGGGTGCGTACGCCCACCTGCGCGCCCCAGGGCATTGTTCGGCGAGCCGCCAGGTTGCGGCCAGCCCCCCCACCCCCACTGCGCTAGTTATAGTTGTAGTCGTACGCAGCAGGGTCGTACTGCCAGCCTCGCTGGAAGGTATTGAGCAGGGTGCTGATCTGGAAGTGATGTACCCCCCCAACCGCATGGTAGCTGGCAAAGCCATAGTCCAGGTAGAAACGGTTGATGCGCAGGCCCAGTCCTAGCGAAAATCCGTTCAGGTTCAGGCCATTATTCTCGGGGCTTTGCAGCTCGCGGCGGCGCTGATGGTTGTACCCAGTACGGAGGTGCAGGTTCTTGTTGAGCAAAAATTCCAGCCCGAAGGTGAGGTGGCGAAACACCTCGTCTGCCGTGCTCGTCTTATCCTTCACCGGGTTTCCCTCCAGGTCCAGTTCCTCGCCCTCAGCATCCTGGTTTACCAGCTGGGGCCGGTGCAGGTCGTGGCCCGTAAGGGTAAAGCGCATGGGCGTGTGGGGTATACGCTTGGTGATGCCCAACTGAAGGTCAAAGGGCAGTGGCTCGGTAGTGCTGCCAGCCACATAGGGGTTCAGCTGTCGGCCTATGTTCTGTGCCACAGCACCTATTTGCACATCCCACTTCTTATAGTCGTAGTAGGCCCCTATATCCATTGCCAAGCCCCAGGAGCTATAGGTATATAGATGAGAATTGATGACTTTCAGATTTGCGCCTACACTTAGGTTCTCGGCCACTTGCCTGCCCCAGCCTGCATTCAGGGCTACATCGCCCGCGCTAAAGCTACCTGTCCGATTGCCAAAGGCATCGGCCTCGGTAAAGCTGCCGTACCCTAAGTACCGAATGCCCAGCTGCACGGTGCCCAGCTGGGGATAGTGGCGGCTATAGCCCACCGTACCATAGTTGGTATTGCCCAGAAAGTCGATCCAGCTGGCGTATGCCTTTTGGTGCATGTCCGGGTTTAGCAGGGCTGGGTTCATCAGCGCCAGGGCGTTGTCTGTGTTCTGCACGGATATATAGGCGCCCCCCAGCGCCGTCTGGCGGGCACTGGTGTGCAGCCGAAGAAAATCGAATACGGCACGGCCTCCCACCTGTGCCTGCACAGCCGCTACCAGCATTAGGCTGCCAAGCCACAAACTTGCGAGCAGCTGCTTATACATCCTGGTTCTATTCATGCACACAAATTAAACGGATTCGGTGGCCCATTATTGGCTGGGTGGCAGAAAATGTGGTACACCAGTGTGCCAGGGAATATCTGTATATTTGCTCTTTCCCAATTATCAAGAAAAAATGGATGTATTCGACAAAATAGACCGCCGCATGCAGAGCGACTTGGGCAAGTATGCGGAAATAGGCCACGGTTATCTAAGCTTCCCAAAGCTAGTGGGAGACATTGGGCCCCATATGGAGTTTCGGGGAAAGCAACTGCTAAACTGGAGCCTAAATGACTATCTGGGGCTAGCCAACCACCCCGAGGTACGGGCAGCAGATACAGAAGGCGCGCGCCGCTGGGGCCTGGCCTCGCCTATGGGTGCACGAATGCTGACCGGTAATACAGACTACCATGAGCAACTGGAGCAAGAGCTGGCTGCATTTGTAGAGAAAGAAGACGGCTTTCTGCTAAACTATGGCTACCAGGGCTGTATGTCCATCATACCTGCTATTACCGACCGGAAGGACGTGATTGTGTACGATCAGCTGTGCCACGCCTGTATTATAGACGGTATGATGCTGAGCCTGGCAAAGCGCTTTGTGTTTGCACACAACGACATGGAGCAGCTGGAAGACCGGCTGAAAAAAGCAGAAGCCATTGTAAAAGAAACCGGAGGCGGCATCCTGGTGATCACCGAAGGCGTATTCGGCATGAAGGGCGATACGGGCCGTTTGGACCTGATTGCCGCACTGAAGAGCAAGTACAGCTTCCGCCTGATGGTAGACGATGCACACGGCTTCGGTGTAATGGGTGCCCACGGACGCGGCACAGGCGAATACTATGGGGTACAAGACAAGATCGATATCCTGTTCGACACCTTTGCCAAGAGTATGGCCCTGATTGGTGCCTTTGTGGCCGGTGAGAAAAAACTGATCAACTACCTGCGCTACAACCTGCGCAGCCAGATCTATGCCAAGAGCCTGCCCATGCCGCTGGTGTGGGGAGCCCTGAAACGCCTGGAGCTGCTGCGTAGCAAACCTGAGCTGCGCGAAAAGCTGTGGACCATTACACACGCCATACAGAATGGCCTGCGCCAGCGGGGCTTTGACATAGGTGAGCTAAACACGCCGGTAACGCCCGTGTATATGAATGGTAGCGACGTAGAGGCCATGAACATTGTGGCAGACCTACGGGGTAACCACCGCATTTTTACCTCTGCCGTTGTATACCCGGTGGTGGAACGTGGGGTCATCATTCTGCGCATCATCCCCACCGCCAGCCATAGCCTGGAGGATGTAGAACGCACCCTGGCTGCCTTTGAGGACATACGTACAAAACTGAATGCCGGTGCCTATGTGGATAAAGTGCCGCAGTTGAGTTGAGAAAAAAACAGGAAAAAAGCCCTCAAAAATGATTTTGAAAGGCTTTTTGCATTTATTTGCATCCCGTAAACTGAAAAACCTTTAATTATGAGTAACCCCTATTCCGAGATTAAACAGATGGTAGAAGAGCTGGAAGGAGATTTCCAGAAATTCTTTGAGAAAGGCAACAAGGCAGCCGGCACCCGTGTACGCAAGGGCCTGATGGACCTTCGCAATCGCGCACAAGAAATCCGCAAAGAAGTGCAGGACTCTAAAAACAATGCCTAACTACACTCGGCAAAAAAGACAAAGGCTACCAAATGGTAGCCTTTTTTTATGAACCAGCTCGCGAAAGGCAGCGCGGTTAGCATAAAACGCTCCAGGCTAAAGCAGGTTTGCCTAAAAAATGGGCAGGAACGGATTATGCAACCTGTGCAGAACTTATTCCAGGCCGAGTCATGCCGCCACGCTTAGGCAGGGATATTTTTAAGATTCAGGAAAAGACACTGCCCCTCCCCCACCCGCAAGGGATCTATCTGAACCGCTCGTGCAAACGGCCTATGCAAGGCTGCTGGTTAGGCGGGCAATCTCTAAAAGCAACAAGCAGGATCAAAAAAAGAGGGCCTCATGGCCCTCTAAAAGTTACTCTACAGCAAGCTGGCACCAAAGGGGTTGGCTACTGATCCAGCACAATTACACGCTCCGTGTACACCCTACGGGCCGTAACTACTTGAACGTGGTAACTACCGGCAGCCAGTCTGCCCACGGGTAGGCTGTGCAGGCTCTGGCCTGCACTGGCCGCCACGGTTTTGGTGAACAGTACCTTTCCTAATACATCCCTTACCACGATCTCTACCGGCTCATCTGCTTCCAGCTGTAGCACCAGGCTGATCTGTTGGCCATTCAGTGCGGGGTTGGGGAATACGCGCACACGTTCGTCTGCTGGGGCACCGCCACTGCGGATCAGCAGCACCGTATTGCTATGGGTTACCCGGCCATCCAGGTCTTGCTGCTGCACGCTGTAGTAGTAGTGCGGAGTGGTCATAGAGGCCACCTCCATATCCAGATGTTGGTAGGCCACGGGCTGGCTGGTGGTACCTACGGCAGAGCGCCAAGCCACATCGGTCCAGGTGATGCCATCCAGGCTGCGCCGCAGGGTATAGCCATAGGCATTGGTCTCGCTATCTCCCGTCCAGTATAGTTGGGCATCTCTTCCATCCCACTTGCCTGCCAGCACCAGGTTTTCCACGGGCAGTACAGTCTGAAAGTCGGGCATGAAGGTGAAATCGCTAAAGGCATCATTTCCGATTGAGCCAAGGTTATTACTCACATCATGAGACACACCCAGGCTTTGCGGAGATAGTCGCCAGTTATTTGGCTGGGTATAGGCCGTACTGTAGGCACCGGCTACCTTAACCATATCCAGTTCTTCACTCAGATCTGCAGGCACAAAAGGCAGGTCTACATTATGGTAATTAAAGGTACCAACATAGCCCCCAGCAAAGTTAACGGTTCCGCGCTCCAGGGTCCAGAATCGGTTGATAGCAGTGGCCAGTGTGGGATGCCTGTGCTCGCGCACACGGCCCAGCAGGGTTCCAGAGCCGGTAACGCTCGCAAAACTGATCTCACACGGGCTGTATTCATCGCCACCTAGCGGGAAGCTGTGGGCTACATCCGTGCCCGTAGCATACTCCCACACACAGTAACCATTTTCCGTGGCCACTAGGTAGCCTGTTTGCTGGCCTGCACCCGTAACCGTAGCTGCACTTGCCAGGGTAATGTTCTGGTTACCCAACACCACTTTGGCACCCGTAAAGCGGATGTCCGTATTTACGCGGGTGTTCGCTCCGCCCAGTGCCTTATTGCTCAGCACAGAGGCCGACGGGCTGCTTACTTGTAGCCTGCCATACTTGCCTGCCCACATAGTTTGGGCATTTCCATTGTAGTGCACCAGGCTGTTGTCATCATTATTCAGCTTTGCCGCGTTCATTACCGCAAACTCGCCGGTAATGACCAAGGTACCCAGGTTATAGATATCCGTGTTGCTGATGAGCTGGGCCGCATCGGGCGGAAGGGTAGTGCTCACTACACTATTGGGATCTGCAGAGCCATGGGGCATGCGCAGGATAACACCACTGGCCACCGTAAGCCGTGCACCAGTCCGAACCAGCACCTGATCCACGCCATTAGGAATGGTGAAATTGTAGTTCACATTGTGACGTATGTGCACATAGCGGCTCAGCGCGGTGGGATACTGCACCTGCAGGCAGCTGTTGTTCACAAAGCTGGCCGAAACCCAGGTGGAAGTAGCAACATCCCACACCTCCCAGATGCTTACATCGGTCCAGCTTCCATCGGCAATAGTGCGGTAGTCCAGCGGGGGTATATTGCAGCTACCCACGCTTATTGGGCCTACTGTAGTCTGCCCACTGCTGGTCTGGCTGTACATATCGGCAGAGGTACCGCTGCCCAGGGCAGGCTTCAGGTTTTCAACTCGCGCCCAGCCCGTACCGCTGTTGAACACACCATTGGCCGAAGAGGCGCGGTCAAATCCGGCATTTTCATCTGCTGCAACCCAGTAGGTCGTAATCGCCAGGTTGCTACCCCCTGGAACGCTTTCACTCAGGTGCCAGGTGCGGTTAACCGAAGTGGCTGCGGTCAGCTCGTCCTGGGCGAAAATCAGGTCATTTGCAAAATTGGGCTCTACACGCAGGCTGTAGTTGTCTACAGTGCCATCATTGTCTACCAGCAGCGGGTTATAACTGGCGGTACTGCTGCCTACGGGGTAGAAGAATGGCGTACTTCCAACCGCATCTTTGACCACCGAACCAAACTGATTGGTGACAAAGTAACCGGCTGAAGGGCCGAAGCCAGACAGAGTGGCGGTGCTCCGTAGCGCTATGTTTCTATTGCCCAATACAATGAAGGCATTGCTGAATTGCACGCCAGTCCGCACCTCGGTATTGGCACCCCCTACCGCTTTGCTACCGCTGCCAGTTACCTCTAGCCTGCCATATGAGCCGTTCCACATGGTCTGATTTCCGGCCAGTGTATAGGCTACGGTACTGTTATCACTGTTCTGTAGCAGGCCAGATCCCGTTGTGGTAAAGGTGCCGGCTATCTCCAGGCGGCCCTCATTTACCAGGTCATAGGTACCCTTATCTACCACTCCCAGGTTGCTACCCACCGGTATGCGTAGCAGCCCTGCGGCCGATATGGTGGTTTGGTCAATGCCAAAGGGATTGTTGGTTGTGTTAAAGGCACCAGCCGTATTGTACAGCAGATTGTACACAACGGTGTGCTGTACCAATACGGAGTCGCTCTGCGCAGTGGGATAGGGTATTGTACCACAGGCAAATACGAGGTTCTCAGCTGGCACCCACACCCCTGTTGTCGGATTTTTTACTTCCCAGGTAGTAAGGGCATTCCAGTTTCCATTATCCCTGGAACGATAGTCCAGGCTAGTTATATCTTCCTCATTTACCCGTATAGGCTGTATGCTGCTCTGGCAGGCTGCATTTGTGGCACGCACGCCATACACACCCGTGCCCACCGTGTAGCTGCTGGCAGTGCCCAGTGTGGTGGTAACGGCAAGCGTGGTAGGATTCAGGGTAAACCACTCATAACCAGCGCCGGCAGATACCGTTGCCGTGATGGTGGCAGAGCCGCCTGGGCATACCAGCTGGTCGCTTCCGGGCGTAACGACGGGCAGCGGCAGGATGCTGACAACAACCTGGTCGGTGGAGGTAGCGCAGGCGCCCGGCAGAGATGGGTCGGTGACCGTGAGGGTATAGGTAGTGGTGGTGGTGACCGTGGCGATGGGCTGGGCTACATTGGTAGCGCTGAGGCCCGTAGCAGGCACCCAGCTGTAGGTATAGCCTGCCATAGCCGGAGATCCCAGTGTGGTGGGTGTGGGGGTAGGGCTTTCGCAAAAAGTTCGATCTGCACCTGCAGCAGCCACAGGGCCGCTCAGCACCACCACGGTAAAGGTGTTCTCTACTTGCTCTGCGCATCCACCCGGGTGCGTGAAGTTGATACGCCCCAGATACTGTGTAGTGGTAGCCGGAGTTACCGTAATAGTAGGGGTTGTGGCGCCGGTAGACCACCAATAACTGACAGAGGTAGCACCGGCAGCTGGTGCCACAGTGATGTCTAGCGTAACGGGTGTGCCTGCACACAAACTCTGCTGCGGCGAGGATTCATTGGCCAAAGCAATGGCATAGTTCCACGAAGCAGCTCCGTCATAGGGCCCACCCTGGTAGAACAACGGCTCCACACAGGGGTTGAGCACGTCCGCCGTAGCCCCATCATAGGGCCCACCCTGGTAGAACAGCGGCTCCACACAGGGGTTGAATACGTCCACCGTAGCCCCATCATAAGGCCCACCCTGGTAGAACAGCGGCTCCACGCAGGGGTTGAGCACGTCCGAAGTGACTCCATCATAAGGCCCACCCTGGAAAACAGGCTCCAAGCCTGCCAAAAAGCATGAATCGAGTGTCTCGGTACAATTCCCGTTTATCAAGGTCAGGCTAACCAGGTTTTCGCCATCATTAACAAAAATTATGTTCGCCGGATTTTCATCCGTTGAGGTTCCACCACTGGCAAAATCCCAATACCAGGCAAGCGCATTAGTTGAGTTTGAGGAAAAGTTGTATGGAGTATCGGCTATCACCTGCTCGCAGCCATTCTCTACACCCCCCGTAGCCGGAGAGGTAACACTGATAGAACCGGTGGGCTTCAGGTCAATGTCATAAGGAATGGAGAGGGTAGCCACCAGGTTTGGCATGAAAGCCGTGTTTCGCACGGTAAGGCGAATGGTATAGGTACCTTCGGCCGTGTAGGTGAACGAAGGTTCGAAATCTGAAGAGGTGGAAGCAGCAGGATCACCAAACTCCCATTCATACTCAATATCGGAGCCTTGGGTAGAGAAGTTTGAAAATTGAACTGGCTCATTTACGCAGCCCCCGGCAATGGTAAAGTTTACAATGGGCAACAAGGGATTGAGCGGATTGCAATCCTGATCTGTAGTGGGGGCAGTTACAGCAAAAAGATTGACAGTACCGACAGCAGCAGCAGGAACCACCACCTGCACATAGTAATCTCCAGTTTGCATGCAGTTCAGGGTAAACTCGGTAAGTGCGTCCGAGTTGCACGGGCCAGCACTGAGGGCCGTGCAGGTGCCATACAGCACGCGGTAGCGGATATTTGAGGGAAGGGCATTGGTATTTTCCTCCAGGCGGAAGCGCAAATCCACCTTCTCTGTTGCGGCTACAGCCACCTTAAACCAGGCAGACTTATAGTTGGTAGGGCCGAAAAGACAGCCCATATTACTGCCATCCTCGCCAAAACCCTCGCCTATGGTGTGGCAGTCAATATTGACCGATCCGGATGCTGAGGTAAGCAGGCCGGGCACATGGGTAAGCTGAATATTAACCGCCTCAGACTCCGGGTCCGTAGAAGTACACAAGTCGCCACGCTGAGGGATGAGCCATACACGGGGCCGTACCTGCTCGATGGTATAGCCACAGCCCGTAAGCAGCACATAGTACCGGCCAGGGCTTAGGCAGCCCTCGCTCCAGGGCTGGCTGTTCGCAAAAAGAGTGCTCGTCGTAACCCGGTCGCTGGCATCCAGGCTGGCACAGTCAGGGGCCTTGTACACCTGGATGTTATCGGCATCTGCATAAACCTGGTTGCCGGGGTTGATTTCGTAATTGATACGAAGCCTACCCGAAAACGTACTCTCGAATGTGTACCACAGGGTGCGGTTGCCACAGCCATTTGGGTCGGTAGCACTTCGGGTGGCACAGGAGAAAGAAGCCCAATTACCCACCGTCACGCCAGATGGCAGCACGCCCATGTTGGCTGCATTTAGGTTCGGGTTGGCATCCCCCCCCACAGAAGTCGTGCACTAAAGGTAGATTATCAAATCCCTCGTGCTGCACGCTTACGTCCACCTGTCCATTTACGTAGTTAAATACGTTGTTGTCTACAATAACATAGTACCGAACCCTGCCTGTTTCGGTGCAGGGGTTGCGCTCAAAGGTAACGGAGTTTCGGTCCTCTGGGCACCAATTTGGTGCCGTCCGGCTGTTATCGATAAAGCGGAGGCCCTGTGCCACGGTGCTATCTATACCCCCACTGGCGCGCAGAGTAGCAAAATCGATGGTACCATCGGCATCCGAGCGATATACACTAAAAGGAGCCTGCAGGGTCTTACCACTGGTTCGGTTTCGAACACGCACAGTAACTCGTCCAGGGCCGTCTACCACAAAGGTGTACCACAGGGTGCGGCGGGTAAAGGGTTGTGTCTGGGCATCGTCCTGGTAGACAACGAAGTTGGCAGGCATGGGGTAGGGCACGCTAGTAGGCGTGGTATTCGGGTATCCGCCTATGGCGCATTTCTCGATGTCGGCCCCCCCCCTCGGCAGGAGAATCCCGTAGCTCACCTGGCTGAGCACCCGTAGTGCAGTAGAAGATATCGCTACTGGCCCGCCTACCCGGCACCGTGGGGTGCGCCTCTTCTACGGGATTGGCAGCAGTAGGGTCGTCTACTCGGCCGTAGTACTCCAGCCCATTACGGGGCAATACACCAAAATCGTAGGCCGTAGAAGCATGGTCAAACCGGCTGGTAGCCACCTGATCTACATACACAATGGGCTGGACACTCTGGCCAATATGGCTATCATTCGCAAAAACAACAAAGGTGTAATCCCCTGGCTGGGCACGACAGAGTTCAATTCCATCATGGGTAGAATAGGTTGAGTGAAACCAGGTGTTTGACAGCTGAACGCAGGGCTGGATAGGTGCGGCATTCAGGATAGCGGGGTTGGTACGGGCATTTCCGGCATATACCTGCACGCGATAGGTGTGGAAGACATTCCGGATATTGACGTAAGACTCCCTGTCGAGCGAGAAGGTGTAATAGGCCGTACGATTATAGCCTGAACATCCTGTTATGGGATGACCGCTAAATGGGAGGTCATTCGTACAGTTGAAGAATTCTGGCTGGCACAGGGTGTAGGCCCTGCCCGTAGCAGGTACGGGCTGTACCCCAGGGTCATTCCAAGACAATGGGGTTCCATTATTGGCTACACAGGCTGTGGCAGGCCGGTTGAATCCAGGGCTGTTGGTCAGCCCCGTGCCGATGCCGATAGTCAGATTAACGGCTTCGCCCAAATTTCCGCCCGCGCCACTTGAGTATGTAGGGCTGACAAAGGAGCCACCGCTACCGTACTGAACAACCGTATACCAGCCCGCTGTGGCGGGGAATGGCGCATATACGTTGGTGCTCAGTTGTCCTCCACGGCAGCCCCATTCGCCAATTATGTTATCCGCATAAGGCGTCAGTGTGTTTGCACCGTTGCGGATGTCTCCGGCAAAAAGCCGGAAGTTATAATGACTACTTATTGTAAGAAAAGTGGAACCCGTAAGATAGAATACCCGGTAGATCTGCTTGGTAGCCCCGTCGCAGGGGGTGCGTCCGGCTATGGTGAGCGGGTTATCTATACAGGTCCAGAAATCCGTTTGTGCGTTTACAATTCCGGTTGTTATCGTTCCCAGGTTGTTTGGCGCAGCGGGATTACCGAAAGTGGTGACGGGAGCCGTAAGCGTGAAGGGGTGGGTTGATCTCCTATCCCTACATCATTTGCATCGCCAAATGACACCAAGGTGTATGTGCCAGGCGTAACACATACCCGGATGGGAGTAAGCAGAGCCTGGCAACCCGCCTGATCCACCAGGCCTGTAATGCGCCCCCCCGACTGAGGGAGTGCGGAGGCATCGCCCCGGTATAGCCGATAGGTAAAGCGCTGCCAGTTGCCACTACCAACGGTCAGAATACCGTTCTGATCAATCACTACACGGCGGTAAATGGCCTTTACATTTGGGCCACACAAATCGCCGGCGGGCAGCACATTGTTGTTGCAACCAAAGCGATCGAAAGCGCCGGATATGGTTACATTCTCGGGCAGGGGGTCTCCGCCGTTCACGTTATCAATGGCAGCGGCCGTAGCCAGGTTGAAGGCACTGGTGGCCTGCACCTGCTGGCCAAGTATCGAGAGCTGGACAGCCCGCCCGAGGTGGTTGTAGCAGCTAAAGATATCGGACGAATCGCCCAGTACCTGCACCATGTAGAAGCCCGCTGTTAGGCAGGTAAAGGAGTTTGATCCGGAAAAGGTACCACCCGCTACAGCCGTTACATCTAGCGGGCTGCAGCTGGCCATATAGCCGGTAGCGCTGTAATACAGGCGCACGCGTGGCGACCAGTCGGCAGGCCACCCTGGAACATCGTACAGGACCTGCGCATTCAGTCGTCCATCCCCCCATACGCCCGTATAGGGGTGGTTTCCGGCATAACGACTATCGGTAGCTATGTGTATAACCAGCTCCCATACATTCCCGCTCATCTCCATGGCGCCATAGTAGGCGGCACCAGAGGTAGAACGCTTCTCGTTCGCATTTCGGGCAAAGAGGCCGCAGCCTACCGGTCCCTCGCCCAGGCTATTGCCTGCCGGATCGTACAAACGATGTTCGTTTAGTGAGGGAGTGGTACCGCGATAGTGGCAGTTTGCGTTTGCATTCGAGGCATCGGCCAGCTCGGTTCCGTTTTCGGGCGTGGTGATGCGCAGCAACTGCGAAAGGGTGAATACATCCCGGCCCCAGGCAAATCCGCCCTCGGAAAAGGCCCCTACCCCCTTGCACACCTTTTCATACTCCAGCTCGGTCATGGGGCGCAGCGCCGCCCAGTCCAGATAAGAGAGCAGGTCGGCCTCGTCCATATAGTTATTTGCCCGGTTCGGTTCGGTGGATACATAGCCCTGGGTGCCAATGGTAATGGTATTTCGGTAGGCCGTAAAAGCACTCGCAAAACGCAAGGCTGCCACATTACCCAGTGTATTCAGAAAATCTACGTACTGGCCGGCACTTACCTCATACTTCATGCAGTAGAAGGCATCAAAGCCCTTGGGATAATTGGCAAGAAGGGCCACTTGCCCACCGCTGATGGGCAGGTTCCGGGCAGCCTCTCCGTCAATCCAGGTCCTGTTAATGGATAGATTCAAACCGTCCCTCGCCCTATCCGCGCCCACAATCGTGCTCATATAGAAGCCCTTATAGGTAAGGGGTCCCGCCACATCTCCGGCCCAGTAGGCGGCCTGGGGCACCTGTACCATCTCGATGGCATATACGCGTATTTCGTAGTCTACAGTTTGCTCAAAGGTGGCGCCATCGGTGGCGCCTACTATAGCCAGGGTTACGGTCTCTCCGGTTATGTGGCCAATCCCATCGGTGCTGCGGCGCACCATGGCACCGGTATTATGGTTGCCCGCATTGCCCAGCCGGTCGGTGGTGGTAATGTTTTGGGCAAACGCCAGGCCGGCACTGAGGCTGTGGTCGGCCAGGGTGGTGCTCAGCAGGGCGTGGCTAAAGGTGAGGTCGGCAGCATCGCAGCGGCGGAACTTGACGAATACCCAGGCGGCATCGTGGTTGCCGGGCGCGCCAGACACCATCCAGCTGTTTTGCCAGCTCAGCTGAAACTGCACCCGATTAGCACCCACACGCGTGATATTGGACACCACAATAGAGTTGGCCAGTGCTTGATAGCCAGATGCAAGAGCAAGGAAGACAATAAAACATCGCTTCATGATGATAGCATTACATAGAGAGATAAAATTAAAGAGGAGCAAACTCTCCGCATCTCCTCAAAACAGAACATTTTATATTGCGAAACAAATGAGATTGCTCATTTTTCGAAGACAAGACGAAACGAGAAGTGGGCTATAGATAACCGTCCAGCTGCGGCTGCTCCGCGGAAGGAGTCGTTCTGGGCCGGGTATCGTGCGGACGGGCATACCCCTCCTCATGGCGGGTGGCCACAGCCGCACTCGCGAGCGTGCGGACGAGCAAGACCTGAGCACAACGGATAAATATCTGCTACCTACAGGTTCTGGAGGGGGGGCGGGTGAGAGTAGATAGGCGCAGGTTTGGCCCACTACCCCTCCAGGTGGCGTTCGCTGTGGTAGCTGCTGCGTACCAGCGGGCCGCTCTCCACATACTTCAGGCCCTTGCGTAGGCCCACCGTACGGTAGTGGTCAAACATCTCTGGGGTTATAAACTCCTCCACCGGCAGGTGCATCTTGGTGGGCTGCAGGTACTGGCCCAGCGTCATCACGTCGCAGCCATGTGCCACCAGGTCATCCATTATCTCATACACCTCTTCGGGTGTTTCGCCCAGGCCCACCATAATTCCGCTCTTGGTGCGCAGCCCGGCCTGTTTGGTACGGCGTATCTGCTCCAGGCTACGCTCATAGCGGGCCTGCGGGCGCACCCTGCGGTACAGGCGCTTCACGGTTTCCATGTTATGGCTCACCACATTGGGGCGTTCGGCCAGCACCAGCTCCAGGGCATCCCATTTGGCCTTGAAGTCGGGGATGAGTGTTTCCATCGTCAGTCCCGGGTTCAGCCGGTAGCTCTCGCGCACGGTGGCGGCCCAGATGCTGGCCCCCCCGTCTTTCAGCTCATCGCGGTTCACACTGGTAATCACTGCGTGCTTTACGCCCATCTGCCGGATGGCCTCGGCCACACGTATCGGCTCTTCTTCGTCAAACTCGGTGGGCCTGCCAGTAGCCACGGCGCAGAAGGAGCACCCCCGCGTGCATACATTGCCCAGGATCATGAAGGTAGCAGTACCCTCGCCCCAGCACTCGCCCATATTAGGGCAGCGCGCACTCTCGCACACCGTGTGCAGCTGCTGCTTGTCTACTATGCTCCGCACACTACGATACTGGTCTCCGTAGGGCAGCTTTACACGCAACCAGTCTGGCCGTTTCAGGCTTTCCGTATTCTTTATGCTGGGTACTACCGGTAGCTCTATCATCTTGTGCAGGCTTATGTACAAAGTTCGTAAGATCTGTCTTCACCTACAAACAGCAGTATGGATAAGTAGGTTTCGGCTGAGGCATACACCAAACACCTGCCCGCGAGTACTCGGTAAGCCCGCTGCTCGAAAAAGCATCGTGGAGATCCGGTTGGATCCTGAATCTCCACGCTGCTATACGCTTAACCTCATCTGTCAACCCTGCGGCAGAGAACTCCAAGTTGACTTTACTTGGATTCCTCTTTCTTCTCTCCCGACTTTTCGCCGGAGCCACCCTTCTTCTTTTTGGCGGTACCCGACTTGGCGTGGGTTATCTTTATCTCATCCTCGCTGCCCAGGTCTACGGTAATGGTGTCGCTTTCGGCTACATTCACATTCAGCAGCTCATCGGCAATGGGATCTTCTACATACTTCTGGATTGCGCGGTTCAGGGGACGCGCACCATACTGCTGGTCGAAGCCCTTTTCGGCGAGGAAGTCCTTCATCCGGTCGGTTACTTCTACGGTGTAGCCCATTTCCTCTATGCGGCGGGTTACCTTGCTGAGCGAGAGGTCTACAATCTTCATGATGTGCTCCTTCTCCAGGCTCTTGAAGATGATGACATCATCCACCCGGTTCAGAAACTCGGGGCGGAACACCTTGCGCAGGGCTCCCTCCAGGGTGCTCTTCATGTGGTCGTAGGTCTGGGCCAGCTTGGCCGTGGTGCTGAAGCCTACGCCCGCGCCAAAGTCCTTCAGCTCCTTGGCCCCCACGTTGGAGGTCATGATGATGATGGTGTTTTTGAAGTCGATGCGGCGACCCAGTCCATCGGTCAGTATGCCGTCGTCCAGCACCTGGAGCAGGATATTGAAGATATCGGGGTGGGCCTTCTCGATCTCGTCTAGCAGAATTACGCTGTAGGGCTTGCGGCGCACCTTTTCGGTCAGCTGGCCGCCCTCTTCGTAGCCTACATATCCGGGAGGCGCTCCGATCAGGCGGCTTACGGAGAACTTCTCCATATACTCGCTCATATCTACCCGTATAAGGGAGTCTTCGCCCTCGAACAGGTAGTTTGTGAGTGCCTTTGCCAGCTCCGTCTTGCCCACGCCCGTAGAGCCCAGGAAGATGAACGAGCCGATGGGTTTATTGGGGTCTTTTAGGCCGATTCGGCTTCGTTTGATGGCTTTTACCAGCTTCTCTACTGCCTCATCCTGGCCAATGATGCGCCCACGAAGCTCGTCGCCCATGGTCTGCAGCTTTTGGATATCGCCCTCGGCTACCTTCTTCACGGGTATACCGGTCATCATGGCCACCACTTCTGCCACATTGTCCTCGGTAACAGTATAGCGCTTGGTCTTGGTCTCTTCTTCCCAGGCCAGTTTGGCAGAATCCAGGTCTTCGAGCAGGCGCTTTTCCTGATCTCTGAGCTGCGCGGCCTCTTCGTATCGCTGGCTCTTAACCACACGATTTTTCTGCTCCTTGATGTCCTCTATCTTGGCCTCCAGGTCCAGCACCGCCTTGGGTACATGGATGTTGCTGAGGTGCACCCGGCTACCGGCTTCGTCCAGCACATCTATGGCCTTGTCCGGGAAGTTCCGGTCGGTGATGTAACGTTCGCTGAGGGTAACGCAGGCCTCTATGGCCTCGTTGGTGTAGTTCACATTGTGGTGATCCTCGTACTTATCCTTGATGTTGTGCAGGATCTGTACGGTCTCGCTGGGCGAGGTGGGATCCACCATGATCTTCTGGAACCGGCGTTCCAGGGCACCATCTTTTTCGATGTACTGGCGATATTCATCCAGGGTAGTGGCACCTATGCACTGTATCTCGCCGCGCGCCAGGGCGGGCTTGAACATATTGCTGGCATCCAGGCTGCCACTGGCACCGCCTGCGCCCACGATGGTGTGCAGCTCATCGATAAAGAGAATGACTTCCGGGCTCTTTTCCAGCTCGGATAGCACGGCCTTCATGCGCTCTTCAAACTGGCCCCGATACTTGGTGCCAGCCACCAGGCTGGCAATGTCCAGGCTCACCACCCGCTTGTTAAACAGCACGCGGCTCACCTTGCGCTGCACGATGCGCAGGGCCAGGCCCTCGGCTATGGCGGTCTTTCCTACGCCGGGGTCGCCTATCAGCACGGGGTTATTTTTCTTGCGTCGGCTGAGCACCTGGGCTACCCGCTCTATCTCTGCCTCGCGGCCGATGATGGGGTCTAGCTTACCCTCCTCTGCCGAGCGGGTAAGGTCGCGGCCAAAGTTATCTAGCACAGGGGTTTTGCTCTTCGAGGCCTTCTTGCTGCGCTCGCCAGCCTCGCTGCTGCCGGATGGCTCGCCAGGCTCGGAGGGGAGTGCCATGCGTAGCTCGTCTCCGCCGGTCTCCAGCTCATGCTTCACCATCTCGTAGGTTATGCCAAAACGAGACAGGATCTGGGCCGCTATGTTGTCTTCGTCTCGCAGCAGGCTGAGCAGCAGGTGCTCGGTGCCTATCACGTCGCTCTTGAAGAACTTGGCCTCCAGATACGTGATTTTCAGCACCTTCTCTGCCTGCTTGGTCAGCGGGATATTGCCAATATGTACGTTGGCATTGGTTATCTTCACAGAGTCTTCTATGGTCTTGCGCAGCCGGCTCACGTCTACGCCCAGGCCTACCAGCAGCTTGATGGCGTAGCCCTCCCCCTCGCGGATGAGGCCCAGCAGCAGATGCTCAGTGCCTATATAGTCATGACCCAGCCGTAGGGCTTCCTCGCGGCTGTAGCTGATCACGTCTCGTACTCGGTTTGAAAAATTAGCTTCCATGTCTTGCTTTATACGTTAGGGCAACAACCCTTGTTGTGGCAAATGTTATTCCAAAATACCCACTGCCCGCAAAATGGCAGTATACACGCCGGTGCTCAGTAGCGTCGCAATGATCATCAGGTTCAGTACGCTGATGGGTAGCAGGCGCTTCCATCCCAGGTTCATCAGCTGATTGTACTTGAAACGAGGTAGCGTCCAGCGTACCCAGATAAACACAAACACCCAGAAAAAGGTTTTGGCAGCAAACCAGCCAATGCCCCACAGGGTCTGCCACAGGGGCTCCCAGCCTGCCACGCCCAGGGCACCCTCAAAGGGGCCGAGGTAGCCGCCAAAGAAAAGCGCGCTGATGATGGCACTCATCACCACCACATTCAGGTACTCACCCACAAAGAAGGCACCAAACTTCATCCCGCTGTACTCGGTATGAAAGCCACCTACCAGCTCCTGCTCGGCCTCTACCAGGTCAAAGGGTGTCCGGTTGGTTTCGGCAAAAGCTGTTGTGATAAAAATGAGGGCACCAATGGGGTTCAGAAAGAAGAACCAGGCCGTGCGCTGGGCCTCTACCAGGCTGCTAACGCGCAGGTACTCGCTACCGCCGTAGAAGGCATTGCCCAGCAGGACCACACCCACTACGCTCAGGCCCATGCTCAGCTCGTAGCTAATCATCTGGGCACTGCTGCGCAGGCCGCCAATAAGGGCATACTTGCTGTTACTAGACCAGCCGGCCAGGGTGATGCCATACACCGCAATGGAGCTGACCCCCAGGATAAACAAGATGCCAATGTTGGCATCAAAAATAATAAGCCCCTTGGCAAAGGGCAGCATGGCCAGGCCCATAACCGCCAGAAACACGGTAAGGGCCGGGGCCAGAAAGTGCAGAAAACGATTGCTATCTGCCGGCACAATATCCTCTTTCAGGATCAGCTTTACGGCATCTGCCGCCGGCTGCAGCAGGCCGAAGGGGCCTACGCGGTTGGGCCCGGGGCGCTGCTGGATGAAACCGGCAATTTTACGCTCGGCAAACACGCTGTAGGCTGCTGCTGTTAGCATCACAAAAACCACCAGGCCTACAAAAATGGCTTTCTCGGCCAAGGCACCCGCAAAGGACTCGGGCAGGACGTTAATCAGGTCGATCATGACGGAATAGGCATTTTCTCTTTGTGCAAAAGTACAGAATAAACCAACGCAATGGAAAACCAAACGGTGGCAGGCAGGCTGCCCGGGCGCAGGGCTGTACAGGCATGGCCGGCCGGGGGGCTAGCCGGCCCGGGCCTGCAGCAGCAGCCGGAGGGCCTCGGGGCCCGTGTTCATCAGCAGGTCTAGCCCGCTCAGGCCGGGCACATGGGCATCAAAGGGCTGAAAGTACAGGGGCAGCACATAGCAGCCTATGGCAGCCGGTGGGGCGGCCACGGCCTGCACCCCCAGCCCCAGGGCAGTGGCCATCTGCTGGATAAGGCCTTCGTTCAGTGCCCATAGCGTATCGGCCTGGGCCAGGGTGGCCAGCAGGGGGGGGCCATAGTGCTCCCAGTAGGCGCACCGCCCATAGGCCGACTGTAGGGCGCGGCTATGCACCTGCCGCCACCGCTGGGCATCCTCCGGCTGGGCCAGGGCCAGGGGCTGGTGGCGGCTGTGGTGCCGCACAGGTATTACCAGGGTTTGCACCCCGTTGCAGGTCTTTATCTGTGTGCGGCTCAGGGGGGTCTGCTTTTCGTACTGCACCTGTGTGCTGAGCCACAGCACCCGCTCGGAGGACCCAGCCTGCTGCACGGCCTGGGCCCACCAGTGCACACTGGGCAGGTAGTGGGGGGGCAGGGGCATCGGTGTCATCTGGCAAAAATAACCCATGCAGCACGAAGAAGACAGCTGCCCGGCAGATGCGGTATATTTGCACATGCGTATGCCCCTCTATCCCACCACTGCGCACGGGCCATGCCGTGCCGGGTGGGCGGCCCTGCTGGGCTGCCTACTGTGCATTGGCCAGTGCCTGGCGCAGCTGCCACACATCGATGTAGCCCGCTTCTATACCCTGGAGGGAGACCCCTATGTGGAGCTATACGTCGGCATCGAAACAACCCAGCTGGTGCGCAGGCCCGTGCAGGGGGGCTACCAGGGCCTGGCAGCAGTGCAGGTGCAGCTGTACAGCCTGCCCGACAGCACCCGGCTATTCGAAACCCGCGAGCACCTGAAGACCGAGACCCTGGCCGATAGCACCCAGCTGCCCAGCCTCATTCAGTTTCAGCTACGGCGGGCACTGCCGCCCGGAAACTATGGCCTAACCGTAAGCTGCCAGGATGCCCAGGCAAACGGCACAAAGGCACGGGTGTATGAGGCCCGCCGCTTCTTCTACCTCACCCCCCAGGCAGATAGCCTGACGGTGAGCGACCTGATGCTGCTACAGGGCTACCAGCCCTCGGACACCCAGCTCACCTCCTTCTCCAAGAATGGCTGGGAGCTATACCCCCTGGCTACAGATGGGGTGCTGATGGGCCAGGACTCGCTCTACTTCTACTGGGAATACTACCGGCTGGACCGGAAGATACAGGAACCCTACTACCTGGCCTACTACCTGCGCCCGGCGGGCAGCAGCGAGGCACCCGGGCAGGCACGCACCCTTACGCGCCCCAGCCTGCCCCGGGCCTACACCAGCTATGTGGGCGGCCTGCCCCTGGCCGGCCTGGCCGACGGCCTGTACGAGCTGCACCTGGAGCTGAACACCAACACCGGGCGGCTGCTGGCCCGCCAAACCCGTGCCCTGGCGATATACAAGGAGGCCGAAACCGAAACACAGGCAGACCTATCGGCCTACGACCGGCTGTATGGGTATAAGGACGAAGAGCTGCGCGAGCTAATCCCCCAGCTACAGCCCATCTCCTCGCGGCTGGAGGTAGACTTTGCCCGCGCGCTGCGCACCGAGGAGGAGCGCAAAAACTATTTTGTAAGCTTCTGGCAAAAGCGAGCTCGGGCAGGAGAAGCAGGCGAAAAAGAGCCTGCGGCCCTGGCGCTAGACTACCGGAAGCGGCTAGCCTATGCCAACCAGCGCTTTGGCCTGCCGGGCCGGGCCGGCTGGCAGACCGACCGTGGCCGCATACTGCTGCAGTACGGTGCGCCAAACACCCTGGAGCAGGTAGACAGCGACGAGCGAAGCCACCCCTACCAGCTGTGGAACTACAATACCCTGGATGGGCAGAGTGCCGTCTCCTTTGTGTTTGCCGACCTGGGCCTGACGGGAAACTACCAGCTGATACACAGCAGCCACCGCCGAGAGGTGCAAAACACCGCCTGGCGGCAGATGATCCAGCAGAACGGCAACGGGGCCGCAGGGGGCAGCCCGGATACGAGCCCGAATCAGCCAATTCTGGAACCGGGCAGGTAGCCCGACACCGCGCTGCACTGCACCACGGCCCTACCCTGGCTGGAGGCCCGTACGAGCAAGGAAATTGACAAGCGCCCCTATTCCCTTAACTTGGTAGCAAGGGATGCATGAAACAAGTCTAAAACCGTAACACCCGAAGATAAGCCGATGAAGACGATACGGACTGCCTGCCTGCTAGGCCTCCTACTGCTGCCCCTGTATAGCACCGCCCAAGACACGCTGCAAGTGCTGCAGCAAAGGGCTGAGCAAGGAGATGCAGATGCACAACACACTTTGGGACGGATGTACGCCA
>JAJTIE010000036.1 GCA_021300195.1 Bacteroidota bacterium
AGCCAGGTGGGCAGTACGCCCACTGCGGCCACCATAGCCAGCCCGGGCACGGCCAGCACCAACGTGAGTGGTCTAACGGGCACGGGTACGTACACCTTCCGCTGGACGGTAACGCCCACCAGTGGCACCTGCCCGGCCGCTGCTAGCAATGTAACGATCACGCGCGGTGCCGCGCCTGTGGTGGACGCGGGGCCTTTCCCAGCCGACCCGATTTGCGGTGCCACTTCCTATCAGCTCACGCCCAGCCCGGCCGGGGGTACCTGGAGCATAGTAAGCCAACCTGTGGGTGCCAGCACGGTTGTAAGTGCCACAACAAATTTGGCGAGTGGTATGACCGTAGCGGGTACCTATGTACTGGCATACACCCTACCTGCTAGCGGTGGTTGCCCCGCCAGCTCAGACCAGATAACCCTTTCGGTTAACCCGCCTGTTACCGCCAACGCAGGGGCCGATCAGCCCAGCGTGTGCGGTACCACCACCGTAACCCTGACAGCAAACAACCCGGCCCCTAATGGAACGGGTGCCTGGACCCTGGTGAGCGGCCCTAGTTCGGTCTCCATCACTTCGCCAAACAGCCCTACTACCACGGTTACCGGCCTAACCTCCACCGCTAGCCCCTATACCTTCCGCTGGACGGTAACCCCTTCGATTTCGTCTTGCCCCATTGTGTCGGACAATGTGGTGATCACCCGCGTAAACTCTCCGGTGGTGGTACTCGGTCCCGATATCAGCAACGTATGCAGCTCAACGGTTAACCTGGACCTGGGTTCCAGCTCTACCCTGGGCACCTGGAGGCGGAAGAGTGGCCCTGCGGGGGTAACCTTCGTGGCCACTGCTAGCCCGACCATTACCCGGGCCGACAACCTGGTGGCTCCTGCGGTTTACGTCTTCGAATATGTGCTGCCCGGCCAGAATGGCTGCCCCGAGGCGCGAGATGAAATACAGGTAACTACCGTGGCGCCGCCCACGGCAGATGCAGGCCCTGCCACAGCTCTGCTGTGCGGCACAGACTTCATTACCCTGTCGCCCACAGCCACGGGGGGAACTGGTGCCTGGTCTTTTGTTTCTACCACCACCACACCCCCCATTACCCCGGTGATCACCGGAAATACGGTGAGCGGACTGAGTGGGGCCGGTACTTACACCCTGCGCTATACCGTTACCTCTGCCGCCTGCGGCACCACGGCATCCGATGCCATTGTGATTACCCGTGCGGCCAACCCTACTGCCGACGCCGGAGACGGTGCCAGCAACATTTGCGAGACCTCCTTCACGCTAACGCCCACAGCTACGGCAGGAGATGGCCAGTGGTCGGTAGCAAACCAGCCGAATGGCGCGAGCGTAACCTTCAGCGGCAATGTGGCCACGGGCATGACGGTGGGTGGCACTTATGTGTTTCGCTACACAGTAACCAGCCCGGCAGGCTGTACGGACGAGGATCAGGTTACGATCACCAAGGATCCCTCTCGCCCAGTCTTCAGCTTTAGCCCCCGGTCTCTGCTGATACCCGACGCCACGGAGCTCACCTTCCGGAATGAGACGCCCAACGCAGGTGGGTCGGTATTTGTGTGGACTTTTGTGGGGGGTAGGCCCAATCGGTATGTGGGTGCCACCCCGCCCCGCATCTCCTACAGCGAGCCGGGCACCTACCCAGTACGCCTGGAAATGATATCGGCAGCCGGCTGCGCCAGTAGCACCGAGCAGCAGGTAACGGTAGACTACCGCATACAGGTGCCCATCCCCACAGCCTTCTCGCCCAATGGAGACGGACTGAATGACGAGTTCCAGTTTGTAGGCCTATCCGGTGTGCGTAGCGTACGCTTCTTGATATACGATCGTTGGGGCAATGAGGTGTTCAATAATGGCAATAAGCGCGACTTTACCTGGAATGGCCGCATAGATAACTCAGGTGACTTTGTTCCGGAAGGCACCTACGTATGGGTAATGGATGCAGAGGACCTGGAGGGACGCAAGTTTGAGCAACGTGGCACCATCCTGATCCTGCGCTAGCGTTCCCATCCATAAGCTTCTGGCTTCGGGTATATTCCTCTTGTTCCCGTCAGCACCAAGCACGAAATGCCTCCCCTACCCGGGGAGGCATTTCGTGCTTTCATGGCAGGGAGGCCACTGTCAACCTTATGGTCCAAGCTTCTCGGGGCGGCTGGGGCAGGCGGCAGATCTCAGGCTGCATACAGCAGGTACCTCCTTCGCAGGTTTTCGAACCGGCGAAGCTCTTTCTGCCAGCTCAGGCCTATTGCCTCGGGCGTATCGCCCTGGATGAGGGCGCGGCGGAGGCTGCTGCTGCCCACCAGGTTCTCGAAAAAGGGCGTAAAGAAAGGCGTAGCAAGACCTTGTTGCTTTCGCCAGGCCTCGTACTCCTGGTAGAAGTTTACAAGCATTTTCAGGCCTGCCTGCATCAGGCTGTCGCCGGATACGGATACGGTGTCGATACGCAGGCCGTAGCAACGCTGGCCCTCATAGGGGGGGTGTGCTGCCCGCCCCGGCTGGCTGACGGGTGTAAAGTAGGTGGCGTAGGCCTGCAGGCCCATAAACTGCATGGCATTGCGGGTTCCATTCAGGCTGTCTTCCATGGCGCGCTTCAGCAGTGCCCGGTGCCCGGGCATGCCTATCTGCTGAAAAGGGCGATCTGTTCCGCGCCCTACGCTTACCACCGTGCCTTCGTACCAGCAGAGTATGGGGTACAGCTCAGCCGCCGTGGGGGTGGGCAGGTTGGGGCTAGGCGGCACCCAGGGCAGGCCTGTTTGCTGCCACCGCATGCGGTGGGTGTAGCCATCGCATGCCACCACCGACAGGATGCAGCGGCCATGGGGCAGCCAGCCCTCCCCATTCACCAGGCGGGCATACTCGGCCAGCGTCATGCCATGCACCATGGGCACACCCGGGTGCACCCCTACAAAGCTCGTGTGGGCCGCTTCCATCCCTGGGCCACCCACCCAGTGCCCGTTGGGGTTGGGCCTGTCTAGCACCAGTAGGGGCACACCATACTCCGCACAGGCATCCATTACATACACCAGGGTGCTCAGGTAGGTGTAAAACCGGCAACCCACGTCCTGTATATCAAATACAACCAGATCTACATCCTGCAGCTGCTGCCGGGTGGGCCTTAGCTTCTTGCCGTACAGGCTCACGATGGGCAGATGGGTCTTTCGGTCCCTTGCATCCTGCACCTGCGCCCCGGCCTCCTCGCCACCCCGGAAGCCGTGTTCGGGTGCAAAGACCCGCTGGATCGTGTGGCCCATGACAAGCAGGGTGTCTACCAAATGGGTGCCCTCCACCAGGCTGGTGTGGTTGGCCACCAGGGCCAGCCGTTTCCCTTTCAGTTCCTCCGGGTGCGCCAGCAGCAGCTGGGCCCCGGTGCGTACGGTGGTGCCCGCCAGGCGGGCGGGCGTGCTACAGCCTGGCACACACACCACCAGTAGCAGAAGGCTTGAGTATCGCATAGCCCGAAGCGTATTCATAGACACAAATAAATAAGCTTTTGGGTACGGTGGCGTACAAACTGGTATGAACTGAAAACATTTGCAGGCTTTCTGGCCAGAAATACTGTATACTTGAGCATCTGTCCATTGTTTCCCTTCCACGCCATTTTCTAGCTGTATATGATTTCGCCTGTATGGAATAAAACCAAGATTGTAGCTACCATGGGGCCTGCTACCCACAATCCGGACACGCTGTTGGACCTCATACAGAGTGGGCTGGATATCTGCCGGCTGAATGCAAGCCATGGAGATCATGCCACACACCAGTATTTTATTGACCAAGTGCGGCGCATAAATGTGGTGTACGACCTGAATATCGGCATTCTGCTCGACCTGCAGGGGCCAAAGATACGGGTGGGCAAGCTGGACAAGCCCCACCCCGTGCAGGTGGGAGACGAAGTGAAGCTGAGTACTGCCGTGCAGAAGCAGGTAGGCAATGTGCTGCCCATGGAGTATGAAACGCTGATTCAGGACGTGAAGCCGGGCGACCTGCTGCTGATAGACGATGGCAAGCTACAGACGGAAGTGGTGGCAAACAACGGCGTGGACACCGTAACCCTGAAGGCCCTAATACCCGGAGAGATAGGCAGCCGGAAAGGGGTGAACCTGCCCTTCAGCCATGTGAGCCTGCCCAGCCTGAGCGACAAGGACCTGGAGGACCTGGAGCTAGCCGTGCACAACCAGCTGGAGTGGGTAGCACTAAGCTTTGTGCGAAAGGCCAGCGACATAACCGAGCTGCGCGAGATACTGCAACGAAAGGGCTGCAAAAGCCGCATTGTGGCTAAGATAGAGAAGCCCGAGGCCCTGGAGAATATAGATGCCATCATAGCCGCGACCGATGCCGTAATGGTGGCACGTGGCGACCTGGGTGTGGAGATATACATGGAGGAGGTGCCCCTGTGGCAGAAGACCATTGTACGGAAGTGCAATGAGCAGGGCAAACCTGTGATTGTGGCCACCCAGATGCTGGAAAGCATGATGGACAACCCCCGCCCCACACGGGCCGAGACCACCGATGTAGCCAACGCCGTGCTGGACGGAGCCGATGCCGTAATGCTAAGTGGCGAGACCAGCGTAGGTAAATATCCGGTAGAGGTGGTGCGGGTGATGCAGCGAATCATCAGTATGGTAGAGCTGCATGACGAACTCTACCACCGGGTTCAGAAGATCCCCACAGATAGCAATGACTTCCTGCCCGATAGCATATGTCGCTCTGCCGTGCTCCTCAGCGAGCAGATAAAAGCCCAGGCCATAGTGGGCATGACACGCAGTGGCTACACAGGCCTCATGCTAGCACGCCACCGGCCCAAGGCCAATATCTTCATTTTTACTGACAACCGGCACCTGCTCAACCAGCTGAGCCTGGTGTGGGGGGTGCGTGCCTTCTTTTACGACGGCTTTGAGGGTACCAATGAGTCTATCCGAGACACAAATGCTATCCTGAAGGCACGCGGATTTGTGCAGGAAGGGCAGATTATCCTGAATACCGGTAGTATGCCACTGGGGGCCGGGCTGAAAACCAACATGATGAAGATTACGATCGTAGAATAGTCTACCACACCGCCCTACACCACCTGCCGCGGCTTGGCTGCCCGGAGGTGTGCCCCCACCAAGTACTTGGACGACGGGCTAAACCAGGGACCCCGCTTAGGGCTTCAGCAGCTCCTGGAGTGGTATGTGGTCGGCTATATGCTTGCCATAGTGTGCCCTCAGTACTTTCCCATCTGGCGATACCAGAAAGTCTGCGGGCAGGCGCGTTAGGGCACCATCCCGCTTGGGGGGTGCACCTGCGGCGTACAGCGACTCGCCTTGCTTGGCCTTGGCACGCACGTCCTTTTTCAGCATGCTGCCTACAAGCCCAAAGAAAGACTTCCGCACGGCAAACTGCTTGTACAGCACCCCGTCCGGGTCAGCCACTACCGAGAAGGGTATCCCCTCGGTGTCTTCAAAGCTTAGCAGCAGCTCGGGGCTAGACTGGTAGATGGCGATCACCCGTATGCCTGCTGCCTCTAGCTTCTTGTGCTGTTCCATCAGCTCATGCGCCCGCACATTGCACACCGGGCAACCCACATAGCGAAAGAAGGTGAGCAGTACCCGCTGGCCTGTGTAGGCCGATAGATCCAAGGGTTGGCCGCGTACATCCGAAAAAACTCTTACCGGTACGGTATCACCAACTTTCAGACGCTGACCATTGGCCGCAGATATTAGCAGGGCGGTGGACATAAGGACGAGGAAAAAGAGCTTCATGGGGGGCTACAATCTTCAGGCAAGAAAGTTACAAAAGAAACCGGAATAAGGTTCACTTGTCGAAGCTCGTGTACATCCAGCTCTCCGCTTGTATGCCGGTAGGGGGAGAGCACACCTACCCTTTTGGCTGGCACAGCTCTATTAGCACCCCATGTGCACTGCCGGGATGCACAAAGCAGATGCGCATGTTTTCCGCCCCGTCCTTGGGTGTCTCGTTTAGCAGCCGGAAGCCGGCAGCCCGCAGGCGTGCCATCTCCGCCTCTATGTCCGCTACCTGAAAGGCGATGTGGTGCAGCCCCTCGCCCCGCTTGGCTATGTGCCGGGCAATGGCACTATCGGGCCCGGTGGCTTCCAGTAGCTCTATCTTGTTCGGCCCCGCCTGGTAGAAGACCGTGTTTGCCTGCTCGCTCTCCACTGCCTCTGCTCGATAAGGGGGCCCAAAGAGTGCGGTGTATACCGCGCTGGCCGCTGCCATGTCGGCCACGGCTATGCCAATATGTTCTATTTTCTTCATATGCTTCACATTTTGGGTGCTTGCATCCCGCCTGCAAATGTCGCATACCCGATGCCAACAGGCAAACTGATGGGCCGTGCGCTACCCGCCCCGTGAACAGAAACAGGCCTTTCTGGCGGATACGTGTACTGTGTTATCGGGTGGGGGATGTAGGCCATGGGGCCGATCCGCTACTTTCTGTTCTGCCACCACAGGAGCACGAACACCAGGACTGTCAAGACGGCGGAGTAGTAATAAAAGTCGGGATTCATCCAGGGTCCCTCAAAGTTTTGCCAAAAAGAAATCGGGTCTGCTGGCCACCCACCCACGGGCAGCCATATGCCAGCTAACAGCGCATTCAGGCCGAGCAGGAGCAAGCCGAAGGCCCATGCACGCCCCCTGCGAATGGGTAGCACCATTGCCAGAAATAGCACGGCAATGGGGTAGGAGTAGGTAATGTGCCGAGACTCACTGTCTACCATAAATAGGGCAAACATCAGCGCAAACAAACTGAACGCAAGCCCCTGACGGGTTAGCGCCCGGATAAGTGGCCCCCGGTGGAGCAGCACCAGTAGGATAAACAAGCCGAAGTACAGCAGATCTGCCACCAGGGTGATGGCCGGAAACTGCATGGGCGTATGGTAAAACAGGCCCAACAAAAACCAGGTGTATCCCCCCTTGCTGGCTACCAGGTCTATGCCCGTGGGCTGGGCCAGGCTGTATATCAGCACATAGCGTAGGACCACCAGCAGTAGGATAATCAGCAGGGATAGAGCTGTGCCGCGTGAAAAAGGGTAGTGGGCCAGCTGAGACAGCACTGCAGGCACCAGCCTGCGGTGCAGATAGCGGATGTAGAGCAGGTAAAGTGCCAGCGAGAGCGGGAGCAGGTAAAGATCCAGCGGCAATCCCCAGAGGGGGGGCGTCTTGTCCGGATGCCACCAGGCATACAGGTAGTAAGCCCAGTACAGACCCAGCAGCAGCAAAAATCCCCCGAGCCCTAGCCGGTATAGCCATGTAAGCAGGTGCCTTAGGCGCGGGTCTTCCTGGCTGCGCAGGGGGGTGCGTGCAGGAAAGAGCAAAAAAGGAACCACAACAAGAAACGCCAGCGGATGCGAAAGGCAGACCAGAAAAAATAGCCCATACTGCAGCGAGCGGGGCCATTGCTTTACAGCGGCATATACAGCCAGCGAAACCATGGCCCCCGCCCACAGGTCGGTTAAAAAGGGATTGAAGGCATGAATCCGGAGAAAGGAATAGTTGACGGCAAGCAAGACCAGGCCGCACAGCGTGCGGTAGTTGCCCAGCTGATAATGCGTGGCCAGTCGCACAAATACCCACAGGATAAAGGCCAGCCCCAGCGCATTTAGCAGGCCGAACACCCCCAAGTAGGTATCCAGCTCGCCCTGGCCTTGCGTCCACCCCAGGTGTCGGAATAGCTCCGCTGTATAGTGGGCTAGCCGGGGCAGCAGCATCCGGCTCATGGAGTGGGGAACAAAGTGATGGCCCTGAAAATAGGCCTCATCGGCACGCGCCATCTCGTAGTGGATGTGCCCATCTGCCCCCAGGTATTGGTCGAAGATATAGTGCTCTGAAGTATGACTGAGTAACCAAGATGTCAGAACCAGCAGGCCGACGGCTATCCAAGGCATGAAACGGGTATACCACCTGCCAAGGTGAGCTGCTAGTGAAAGGCGCATTAGGGATTAAGGTCGGGTCGCTGCTGGGAGGGAGACCAATTCTTTTTCAGATAAGCAAGAGCCAGCAGGCTGATTAGCACAGCCGAGGCGCCTACATAGTAGAACCAGGCGTGCATATAGGGCCCCTCATAGTTGGCCCACAGGTGGGCGTACCACAGGCCCTGTTCCGAGTACTTAGGCCAGTCTTGTAGCTGAAACAGCATGCCCGACACCAGTAGATTGAATAAAAAGAGTGCGAGCGTGAATGCCCAAATCCGGTTTGGCCGGATTGTAATTCCCCTTACAAGCAGCAGCACCAGCGCCGGATAGTAAAAGCTCAGGTGCCGAGACTCACTGTCCAGCAGGAACAGGCAGAAGCACAGCCCCATTAGCGGCAGGGCCAGTCCATGCTCGGCCAGCTGCCGGAAAAGCACCCCTCGGTACAGCACGATGCCCGATGCAAAGAAACCGAAATAGGCAAAATGCGCTACCAGCGAGATGCCCGGTTTGATGAACGGCAGGTAGTAGAAGAAGGAAACCAGAAACCAGAGGTCGCCGCCCCTGGACGCAATCACGCCAGGCTCGGGCCTGGCTATGTAATGTAGCAGGGCATAGCGAAACCCAAGTAGCGCGGCCAGTAGCAAAGCCCGGTACAGCACGCCCCGACCAAAGGGATAGCGGGAAATGGCTGACAATAGTGCAGGCCGAAAGGTCCTGTCCACATACCGCAGGTAGAGGAGATATAGGAGGGTAGAAGGTACGAGCAGGTAAAGATCTGGTAATTGGATAAACAAATGCGAGAATGGCAGGTGCTTGGGTGGGTGCAGAATGGCGTAAAAGTAGTAGCCCCAAAAGAGCACCAGTACGAACAGGAAGCCTGCCCGCAGGCTGCTGTAGGCCAGCGCGGCCCAGCGCCGAATGGATTGGTTCTCATCGGCCCGAAGCGGGCTGTACGCTGGGAACAGCAGGCAGGGGGCCAGCACCAGGTAGGCTAGTGGGTGTGAGAAGGAGAGCCCGACAAAGAGAACAACCTGCCAGGCCAGATGCCAGCGCAGCAAGTATGCATACAGAAAGGCAGTAGACAACAGGGCGGCCCATAGGTCGGTAACCAGGGGGTTGAAGGCATACATCTTCAGCAGCGAGAAGTTGAGGCCAAAGAGAATAAGCAGCCAGAGCTGCTTGTAGGTAGGCAGCTGGTAGTGGGCGGCCAGCCGGAGCAGCAGCCAGCACAGCAGGGCCAGGGCCAGGGTATTCAGGTAGATAAAGGTCAGAATCATGGGCTCTGTATCCCCCCCTGCGGGCACCAGGCCCAGCTGTGCAAATACGGGCTCGGTATAGTGTGCCATTCGCGGCAGAAAAGCCCGGCTAAGGTTGTAGCTGCGGAACTGACCGTCCAGGAAATCGGCCTCGCTGGCACGGGCCATGGCGTAGTGTGTGGGGCTATCGGAACCTATGGTCAGGTTGAAGATGTAGCGCTCGGCACCCAGACTGTAGTACAGAAAGAATGCCACAAGAAAGGAAGCTGCCAGCACCGGCAGGCAGGCCGGGCGGAGCTGTGGCCTGAAGCGAATATGTGCGGACGGATTCAAGCGGATAAGGGACCTGAGGCAACCTAAATTCCTGAGAACAGCAGCTCGCTATCCAGGTAGTCGGGAACGCTTACGTTGTTCCAGCCAAACTCGTCTTCCAGTATCTCCTTCAGCACCCGGGCACCCTCGTACTCACCGTGCACAATGTAGGTGCGCTTGGGCGACTGCCTGAAGCCACTGATCCAGGTCCGCAGCTCGGTCTGGTCGGCATGGGCGCTCAGGCCATTCAGCTTGGCAATCCGGCATTTAACGTGAACCGGTATGCCAAATATACGTACCGACTCCTCCCCCTCCAGCAGGTATCGTCCCCGGCTGCCTTCGGCCTGATAGCCTGCAAAAAGCAGGGTGTCCTCCGGGTTGCCCAGCCGGTTGTACAGGTGGTGCAGGATGCGGCCACCCGTGGCCATTCCGCTGGCGCTGATGATGATGGCGTTGGTCTTTACCTGGTTTATGGCTACACTCTGCTCCTGTGTACTGGCGTAGTGTATCCAGTCGTTGTCAAACACACAGTCTGGCCCCTGCTCCAGCACGCTGGCGCCCAGCTTATGGTAGCTGCTGTGGTGCAGGTACAGCCTGGTGGCGCTAATGGCCATGGGGCTATCCACATATACCGGCACCCGGGGTATGGCTTCTTTCTGGATCAGGGTATGCAGGTGGTACAGCAGCTCTTGCGTTCGGCCTACGGCAAAGCTGGGGATGAGCACCACCCCCCCGGCCTCGAACGTCTCGTTTATGACACGGGCCATATCCAGCAGTACATGCTGGTACGGATTGGTACGGTTTCCATAGGTGCTTTCTACCAGCAGGATGTCTGTTTCGGTAATGCTGGCTGGGTCGGGCATAATGGGCTGGTCGTAGCGCCCCAGGTCTCCGCTGAAGGTGATTTTCTTGCTTTGGGTATCGCCTTGCACCCATAGCTCCAGTATAGCGGCACCCAGTATGTGCCCGGCCAGCCGGTAGCGAAAGCGTATGGCCTGGGTTATGTGCATCTCCTGTTCCATTGCCACCTGGCGTATCATGGGCAGTACCCGCTCCACGTCCTTGGTGTCGTACAGGGGCTTTGCTGGCTGGTGCTTGGAATAGCCCTTTTTGTTGGCATATTCCGCCTCTTCCTCTTGCAGCTTGGCACTATCGCGCAGCAGCAGTTCGGCCAGGTCTCGGGTAGGCACCGTCATGTAGATAGGCCCGCCATAGCCATTGGCTACCAGCCTGGGCAGGTAGCCAATGTGGTCAATGTGTGCGTGGGTAATGATTACCGCGTCCAGCTGGCTGGCCGGCAGGGGCAGGTCTTCCCAGTTGCGCTGGCGCAGCTCCTTCAGGCCCTGAAACATGCCGCAGTCTACCAGCACCTTCAGGCCATCCACCTCCAGCAGATACTTGCTGCCGGTAACGGTACGTGCCCCACCAAAAAACCTTAAACGTACATCCATGCGACAAGATAGAACTTCTTAGCGTTCACCAGCTTTAAATCTTACGCTCTGTGCCAGGTGGATCAGGTCTTGCTGCAGGTGCCGGATAACGGGGGCGAGGCTGTCGTTCTTCTCGGCCGTATTGAAATAGAAGCTGCACTCCAGGGCGTAGTGGGTGGTGTCGCTAAAAAAGAGATAGGCTGGGCTGGGCACATTGCCCGAAAGGAGAAAGAGGGTGCCTACGCCTGCTGGTGTGGAGATGGGCTGCTCGCGTATGCTGCCCTTTTGTGCATGCTTGTACACCAGGTTTCGGTAGTCCTCGTAGGCCCGGAAGGGGTCGGTATGCTCGGCCCGAAACCAGCGGGTGGTGATGTGCCAGGTGCTTTCCATCTGCGGGAAGTACACGTTGAAGTAGGCACTGTCGGCCTTGCGCACCTGCAGCCGGCCATAGGTGGGTAGCTGTAGGGTATAGGGTGCCCAGCTGGTATCCAGGGTGCGGTAGCTGTGGGCAGGCAGGGCCATGCGTGGGTAGCCTTTGGGCCGTGGATAAGGGGTAGGGCTGCTACAGCCCAGGGCCAGCAATAGGCACAGACAGTAGAGGGGCGGGTGCATACGCATACCCCAAAGGTAGTGCAAAACCTATCGGATCCGGCTGAGGCGCACCCGTGCCAGCTCATCCTTTTGTGCTAGCCGTGCCGGGCTGCTTAGCAGGTGTAGTGGGTACAGCCTACCGGCAGCCCAGGTATCCACAAAGTTCTGGTAATAGGCACTGCCCGGGTTTTCGCTCTGCCCACCCGGGTACACCCCCTGGCCCTGTACCTGCGGCCCCACCGATACCACCATGCGCCAGCTGGGGCCGTGGTCGGTATCCTGGGCATTTATGGCCTGGCGCATGCCCCCCACGGGCAGGTTTTTCAGGCCAAAGGGCTCGATGTAGCTCATGTGGTCAATATGAACCGCCTGGTATCGGTGCCAGGCCCGCTCTTCGCGCTTCGGGAAACGCTGGGCTAGTTGGCGCACGCTCAGCTCGAAGGCCTTTACGGCCAGTTCCTCCAGTCCTTCCCGAACCTTTGGTGTGCGTAGGTCGTCGTACCATTTTCCTGTGTCTTGCTGCGCGATCAGCTGGGCAGTAACGGCCCGTGGTGGGTAGCGATAGGTAGGCCCCGGCAGCTGGTCTTGCCAGATGGCCGTATCCAGCGCCAGCCACCAGTGCTGAAAGTACGTGGCTCCCAGGCTTCCGGGTTCATGCCGGTAGTTCCAGGCTTTCAGCTGGGCATATGCGTGGGCCAGGTCGGGCTGTTGCAGCTTTTTGGGGTCCAGGCCTTGCTGCAGCACCACGAGCAGCCGGGGCAGGATTTTCTCGGCCAGCACATTGGTGTTATCCAGCTGCAGCCTCCGGAAGTCTTCGGGTGTGGCCCGCTGCATGGCAGCCAGGCGGCCCTCTATCCGGCTGGCCCGCTCCCAGCTGGCAAAGCTCCAGCCCAGGTAGTAGGGGTAGGCATCGCCCACGGGGTTTTGGTTTGCACTGGCTACGTAGCCACGCTTTGGGTTCACAATATGTGGGTTATCGGCAGCGGGCACCCAGCCCTGCCAGTCCTGTGCAGGGTCGCTGCCATCCAGCAGCTGCTTGCCCTGGCCCTTCGCCTTCAGGGGCAGCCGCCCATAGCTCCAGATGGCGATGGTGCCACTGGTATCAGCAAACACGAAATTCTGGGCCGGGCAGTAGTAGGATGCCAGTGCTTTTAGGTAACCGGGGTAGCTATGTGTGCGGTTTAGCAGGTAGAAGGTCAGTAGCTCGTTGCCAGCGTCGTGCCCGGCCCAGCGCATGGCATAGCCTGCCGGCATGTTTGCCTGGCCCTGTTCTTTCCATACAATGGGGCCGTGGTGGCTGTGCCAGGTACGCTCTATTAGCTGCTTGCCACTCTTGCTACGCACCGTGTCTGTGCGCAGCGTGAGTGGGCGCCACGCCTCGCCATACTTGTACTTGTGCCCGTCGGGGCTCTGGGTAATGCGGTACCAGTCCAGCACGTCGGAGCCAGTGGTGGTTATGCCCCAGCTGGCCTGCTCATTGAAGCCCACCAGCACCCCGGGGGCACCTGCCAGGGTGGCCCCGTACACGTTTATGCCCGGGGCATGCAGCTGCACCTCGAACCATAGGGAGGGCAGGCCCAGGTGCAGGTGGGGGTCGTTGGCCAGCAGGGGGTATCCGCTCTGGGTGCGGCTGCCAGCCAGCGCCCAGTTGTTGCTGCCATTGTGGGGGTTGGGCTGTATGCGCGCCAGGGGGTTGGGCGTGCCGGCTGCCTGCACAGGCAGCGCATGGGGCACCCCTGGGCCTGGGGCCCGCTGTACATCCAGTATCTCGTTGGGTACGATGGGGCTGATCAACTCCGGAAAGTCTGGATACAGCTCTCCCAGTACCGCTGTGCCATACTGGGCGGCGGCCTGTGTCAGCTGCTCGTCATAGCTACTACCCGTCAGGTTCCAGCTCATGTACTTGAGCAGCAGGGCCACGTGCAGGGGTTCCCAGCTGCGTGGGGCGTAGTTCAGCAGTTTGTACATCAGGGGGTATTGGCTGGGGTGCAGCTGCCGTATATAGTCATTCACACCCTGGCAGTAGGCCTCTAGCACCTGCCGGGTGGTGGCATCGGCCATCATCACCTCCAGGCTGCGCCGCGCAGCCCACTCCAGCCCCATGCGGCGGAAGCGGCGGTCTACCTCCAGGGTACGGTCGCCAAACACCTCGCTTAGCCGCCCGGCGGCATAGCGGGTTTGGGTTTCCATCTGCCACAGCCGCAGGCTGGCCGTTACGTAGCCCTGGGCATAGTACAGGTCGGCCTCGTTGTGCGCAAAGATGTGGGGCACCAGCCGGCTGTCGTACACCAGCTCCACCTCGTCCTGTATGCCAGGCAGGCGCAGCTCGCCCTGGCCCACCACGGGGGTCTCCGTCTCGGCATTCTGCCAGAAGCCATGCCAGGGCGAGATAAAGGGACCCAGGGGCGGGATGCCTGGCAGTGGGATGCTGAGCACGTAGATGAGGCCCGCAGGTGCCAGCAGCGATAGAAAGGCGGTAAGGATACGCATGAACCAAAAATAGACCTTTACTGCTAACTTGGGCTTGAATTCTGGCTAAATCATCCGAATACGATGTCTACTGTACTCAGCGTGAATGTGAACAAGGTGGCCCTGCTGCGCAATAGCCGCGGTGCCGACTACCCGAACCTGCTGGCCTGGGCGCTGCGCTGCGTGCAGCTGGGTGCCCGTGGCATTACGGTACACCCCCGGCCAGACGGGCGGCACGTGCGCTATGCAGATGTGCACGCGCTAAAGGCCAGCCTGGGTGTAGAGCTGAATGTGGAGGGCTACCCCAGCCCCGAGTTTATGGAGCTGGTGCTGGATGTACAGCCCGCACAGGTAACCCTGGTGCCCGACCCACCCGGTGCCCTGACCAGCAATGCCGGCTGGGATGCCCGGGCCGAGGAGGCTATCCTCCGCCGTATCATCGGCCAGCTGCACCAGGCTGGTATTCGCACCAGCCTGTTTATAGAGGCAGCGGGAGAGGCCGTGCGGGCGGCACAGCAGACGGGGGCCGACCGGGTGGAGCTCTACACAGGCCCCTATGCGGCCCACTATGCCCGGGGGCCGGAGCAGGCCATTGCCCCCTACCGGGTGGCTGCCGAGGTGGCCGAGCAGCTGGGCCTGGGCCTGAATGCGGGCCATGACCTGAACCTGGAGAACCTCGCTTATTTCCGGCAGCACATCCCGGGTCTGCTGGAGGTATCGATTGGCCATGCCCTTACGGTAGATGCCCTGTACCTGGGGGTGGCCGAAACGGTGAAGCAATATCTGAGCTGCCTGCGCTAAGGTACGGCCCGCCCGCTTGCGCCCGTGCCGATTATCAGCACCCACAGTACACTGGCATTTGGCTTGGGGGCCATGGGGGAAGCCTAAAGCGGGAATGCTATTCCTCTGCCAGCTGGTAGGCCTTGCCGGTAAACACCAGGCTGCCTACCCTGCGGCCCTGCACTTCCATGGTTTCGTATAGCCTTTCATCCCCCTCCGCATACAGGTACAGCGCTATCTGTCCTTGCCCAGGCTGTAGGCGAAAGCCTACGTTCAGGGGTGCCTTGCTCAGGTCGGCTTTGCCCTGTAGCACCCGGCTCTTTAGTGCCGGGGGCAGGTACTGCTGGCTCGCGTCCTCGAAACGGTGATTTCGATACGCATATACATACAGCTGCTGTCCGCAGGCGGGTTCGCACTCTGTGGCCAGGTACACCACCAGGGGGGTACCTGCCGCATCTGCCAGGCTCATCATGTCTGCCCAGCTGTCCGTGTTTTCGGGGTATTCTACACGCAGGAAGCCGCCATCGGCCTGCTGCCTGTGTATCTTGGCCGGGCTAAGGTCCAGGTTTTTGTACTGGCACAGCCTGCGCAGCAGTACAGCGGGCTGGGCCTCGGGGGCGTAGGTCGCGCTGGCGGCCTCGGGCTGCCCGGGTTCTGTGCAGCCGGCAACGATGAGCACGACCATACACACACCAACTGCAAACGCGCGAAGGGCAAGGGTGGGAGGATACATAAGCATGCCGACTGCAATTAGGGCTACAAAGTTAGGGCCTGGCGCGGCACTGTGCACGCTGCCCCATTGGTCGCCCTGTGCATAAATGGGGCAAGCTGCTGATAGTGAGCTGCTGTAGCGTGGAAATTATCGGCCAAGATTTATTCTGTTCCCCTTGTGCCTGCTACCTTTGCCCCATGCAAAAGGATATGGCAGGCGTGCTGCACGCGGTGCTGCGGGTGGCGGGCCTGGTGTTTTACAGCTTGTCGTGGGTGCTTTTCCTGCTCCTGCTGCGCGCGGTATTTACCCGGCACTACACGTTCTTTGGCCAGACAGACCAGGATCTTGTGGCTGTGCTGCTGCTGGCTGGGGTGCTGCTGCTGCAAACTACGCTCTACGTGGCCATGCTCCGCCACCGCCTGCATGTGTTGGCCGTTCCCATTGCACTGGTGTGCTGGGTGGCTCTATTCCTTACGGTGCGGGCTGTGCACCGCCTGCCCGAGGGGCAAGACGACCGCTGGGAGCACGTAGGCCAGAAGCTGTTTCCGCCGCCTCGTCGCTAAAATCCGTATTTTTGCGGTATGCGTGCGCTATACACCTACGACCCCGAGACCTGCACCTACGTACGCCAGCGCCCCACGCCCCGCAGCTGGCTCAGGCGCAATGGAGCCTACGTAGTGCTGGCCCTTGCGCTGGCTACAGGCTTTAGCCTGCTTTTTTCCTACTGGTATGCCTCGCCAGAGGTGAAGCAGATGCGCAAGCAGAACAGAGAGCTAATAGCGCACCGAAACAGCGTGCGAAAAAGCCTGGATGCCATGATGGCCGACCTACAGCACATGCAGGCAGAGCGGGCAAAGCTGCACAAGACCCTGACTAACACGGACCTGCCCACGGAAGATCAGCCCGATGCCATTTCGGCCACACGCCTGGCCAGCCATGAGCAGATCCGCATACAGGCCCTGGCCCTGCTGGTGCAGCACCTACAGCAGCGGGCAGACCGCACTGCCGTGCAGCAGCGCGTACTGCTGGAGCTGGTGCGCAAGAAGCGCCCTGAGCTGGGTAGCCTGCCCCTTTATCCGCCGCTGAAGCAGCTGGAGGTGATTTGTGGCTTTGGCCAGCGGGTCAGCTCCATTACCCGCAGCGAGCAGCTGCACGACGGCCTGGACCTGAATGCCCAGCTGGGTACAGCCGTGCATGCCGCCGCAGCCGGCCAGGTAGGCTATGTGGGCCCAGGCAAAAGCGGCCAGGGCACCATCCTGATGATAGACCACGGAAATGGCTACCAGACAGAGTATAGGCACCTGCAGCAGGCCCAGGTGCACCCTGGCCAGTACGTGCGGGCAGGGCAACAGATAGCCCTGAGTGGCAAGTCGGGCCTGGTGCGCGGCCCACACCTCCACTTTACCATCTGGAAGGAGGGCAAGGTGGTAGACCCCATGCCCTACATTGTGTCTACCCTACAGCCACAGCAGGCTGTGGCCCTGCGCGATAAAAGCCAGATGGCCAACCAATCTATGGAGTAGGTAGCCACCCCGGCACCCAAAGCAAAATAACCCACGCGGTAGCGGCGTGCCAGCGCCTACTGCTGAGGAGAAGATTAAGAAGTGCTACCCCAGCCATGCCGGGTGCCACCTGTGCACAGCCAATGACCTGAAGCGATGGCCCGCTTCACTGTCTTTTGTGTATGTACCTAGCTACTCTGTGCTGCCCTGTTCGGCCGCCTTTAGGAACCAGTAGTGGGCCTTCTCCTCATCCTTTGGCACGCCCCTTCCTTCCTTGTATAGTAGTCCCAGCTTGTATTGTGCAACCACATGATTTTGCTCGGCTGCCTTTTTCCACCAATAGGCGGCTTGTTTGTAGCCTTCGCTACCGGGCATTTTTAGGAGCTTTGCTACCCACCGAAATGCCTGTGGGGTTTCCGGGGGCGCTACCTTACCTTCTTGATACAGCAATCCCAGGTCGTATTGCGCATCCGAATCGCCCTGCTCGGCGGCCTTCTGGTACCAGTGGGCGGCCTGGCTGTAGTCTTGCGGCACACCCTCCTGGCCTTTTTCGTACATCATCCCCAGGTTGTATTGTGCACTTGCCTGCTCTTGTTCGGCGGCTTTTTGGTACCAGTGGGCGGCCAGGGTGTAGTCTTGCGGTACGCCTTGGCCATTTTCGTATAGAACGCCCAGGTTGTTTTGCGCGTTGGCATCGCCCTGCTCGGCGGCCTTTTGGTACCAGTACACGGCTTGGATATAGTCTTTAGGTACGCCTTGGCCATTTTTGTACGCCCATCCCAGTTTGTATTGCGCATCCGCATCCCCCTGTTCAGCCGCCTTTTGGTACCAGTAGGCGGCTTGCGTGGTGTCTTGCGGCACACCCTCCTGGCCTTTTTCGTATATCATCCCCAGGTTGTATTGTGCATTTACCTGTTCTTGTTCAGCCGCCTTTTGGTACCAGTACACGGCCTGGATATAGTCTTTAGGTACGCCCTGGCCATTTTCGTACAGAATGCCCAAGTTGTTTTGCGCGTTGGCATCGCCCTGCTCGGCGGCCTTTTGGTACCAGTGGGCGGCCTGGGTGTAGTCTTGCGGCACACCCTGGCCATTGCGGTACAGGAGTGCCAGGTTATACTGGGCGGTAGAATATTCCTGTTCAGCCGCTCTTCGATACCAGTAGGCGGCTTTCTCGTAGTCCTGGGGCACACCGCGGCCGTTTTCGTACAGGATCCCCAGGTTGTTTTGTGCTTCTTCCTCGCCTTGGGCAGCTGCTTCGCGGTACCAGTAGGCGGCTTTCTCGTAGTCCTGGGGCACACCGCGGCCCTTCTCGTACAGTACGCCTAGGTTACTTTGGGCGGTAGAATCTTCCTGTTCGGCCGCCTTTAGGTACCAGTACAGGGCTTTCGTATAGTCTTGCGGCAGGCCGCGGGCTTTATCATACAGAGCGCCCAGGTTGTTTTGTGCATCGGGGTAGTCTTTTTCGGCTGCTTTTTGCCACCAGTAGGCGGCTTGGGTGTAGTCTTGGGGCTTCCCATGGCCATGATAATAGAGCAGACCAAGGTTGTACTGTGCCGTAGACTCTCCTTGTTCGGCCGCCTTTAGGTACCAGTAGGCCGCCTTTTCGTAGTCTTGGGGCACCTCTTCGCCCTCGTCATACAGGAGCCCCAGCTTGCATTGCGTGTCCGGATCTGCCTGTTCAGCAGCTTCTCGAAACCAATTGGCGCCTTGTAGGTCGCTTTCTGTTGCTTCTAGCATCCTCGCATACAGGTGCACAAGCTTGTCTTGTGCGTCTTCATGCCCCTGTTCGGCTGCTTTTTGCCACCAGTAGGCGGCTTGTGCGTAGTCTTGGGGTACACCCTGGCCGCTTTCGTACAGCTCACCCAGGTTGTTTTGCGCGTAGATATCTCCCTGTTCAGCCGCTCTTCGGTACCAGTAGGCGGCTTGTTCATAATCCTGGGGTACACCTTCGCCTTTTTCGCACAGAACACCCAGGTTATTTTGCGCGCGTAGGCTCTCCTGCTCGGCGGCTTTCAAGTACCAGTAGGCAGCCTGTGCATAGTCCTGCGGCACGCCTAAGCCAAAGCGGTACAGGACTCCCAGGTTGGTTTGTGCACCTACATGCTCTTGTTCTGCCGCCTTTAGGTACCAGTAGGCGGCTTTTTCGTAGTCTTGGGGTACCTCCTCACCCTCGTCATACAGGAGCCCCAGCTTGAACTGCGTGTCTGGATCTGCCTGTTCAGCAGCTTCTCGAAACCAATTCGCGCCTTGTAGGTCGCTTTCTGTTGCTTCTAGCATCCTCGCATACAGGTGCACAAGGTTGTATTGTGCCCTATCATCTCCCTGTTCGGCTGCTTTTTGGTACCAGCAGGCACCTTGTGCATAGTCCTGGGGCACGCCATCGCCGTTTACGTACAGCAAACCCAGGTTGTATTGTGCATCTACATGTCCCTGCTCGGCCGCTTTATGGTACCAGTAGGCGGCTTGGCTATAGTCTTGGGGCACACCCTGGCCATTTTCGTACAGTACCCCCAAACTGTATTTTGCAGCCGGATCTCCCTGTTCGGCCTTTTGCTGTAGTACTTGTGGCTCTTCCATGTTTTTTAAAGCTGAGTCTTAGGTTAGTTGTTATGTGGTTGGTACTCTCCCGGGGGCAATCCGCAGGCTAAATCTAGTGGAAGGGAGCGAAACGGGCAAGGGCGTGAGCGGGCAATGGGGTTTCATCCTTGCCCATGAAAGAGGGAGGGGAAAAAACGAATACAGCGCTACGTACCGGGGCTGGTGTCCCCCATGCGGCCGCAGACCTGAAGCGATAGCCCACTATATGGTCATTGGCTTGCGCTTAGCTGCTCTGTGTGCCCAGCCCGGCCGCTTTTAGGAACCAGTAGTGGGCCTTCTCCGGATCCCTTGGTACGCCTAAACCCTCCCGGTGCAGTTGCCCCAGGTTGTATTGGGCCATAACATGCCCTTGTTCAGCAACCTTTTGGTACCAGTAGGCAGCTTTTTCGTAGTCTTGGGGTACGCCTTCGCCGTTTTCGTACACCCGTCCCAGTTTGTATTGGGCCTCCACATCCCCCTGCTCGGCTGCTCTCTGGTGCCAGTAGGTGGCTTGTGCGTCGCTTTGCAGTACGCCCAGGCCTTTGCCGTACAGAAGTCCCAGGTTGTATTGGGCCATAGCATATCCCTGTTCGGCTGCCTTTTGATACCAGTAGGCAGCTTTTTCGTAGTCTTGGGGTATGCCTTCGCCGTTTTCGTACACCCATCCCAGGTTGTTTTGCGCGTTTGCATCCCCTTGTTCGGCTGCTTTTTGCCACCAATGGGTCGCTTGCGTGTAGTCTTCCTCCACGCCCCGGCCCGTCGCGTATAGCAAACCCAGGTTGAATTGCGCGATTGCAAGACCTTGCTCCGCCGCCTTTTGATACCAGTATACGGCTTGTGGATGGTCTTGGGGTACGCCCCGGCCCTCGGCGTACAGTGCACCTAGCTCGTATTGTGCATCCGCATCCCCCTGTTCGGCCTTGTACTGTAGGGTTTGTAGCGCTTCCATGGTTTTACATGTTAAGATTTAGGCTCATCCTCGTCTAGCTAGCGCACTCATGGGGAAGTAGCTGGCCAAAACTAGCGGAATGGAGCGAAACGGCAAGGGCGTGAGCCGGCAACGAGGTACCACCTGCCCACATACGGGGGGTGTCAAGTGTCGGTGTGCCGCCTGTATTTGTCAACTACCTATTCAGACTGTTCTGCCGCTCTTAGAAACCAGTAGTGGGCCTTCTCCGGGTCCTTAGGCACGCCCAGGCCCTCCTGGTATAGCAGTCCCAGGTTAGTTTGTGCGCCTATATCCCCCTGTTCGGCCGCCCTTTGGTACCAATAGGCGGCCTGGGTATAGTCTTGCGGTACCCCATTGCCATTTTCAAACAACTCTCCTAGTTCGAACTGTGCATCCGCATCCCCCTGCTCTGCCGCCTTGTGGTACCAGTAGGCGGCTTGTTCATAATCCTGTGGTACGCCATGGCCTCTGAAAAATAGCACCCCCAGGTTTTTTTGCGACATAACATCTCCCTGTTCTGCCGCTTTTTGGTACCAGCGGGCTGCTTGTGCGTAGTCTTGTACCACACCTCGGCCTATTTCGTATGCTAGTCCCAGGTTGTACTGTGCTTCCTCATCTCCCTGTACGGCGGCTCTTTGGTACTCGTCGGTTTCATTTTTTGCCTCATCTAGGCCATCATCTTGCTTGTTTCGCACGCTAACAACACCCTGCTCGGCCGCTTTTTGGTACCAATACCGAGCCTGCTCGTAGTCCTGTGCCACACCCTGGCCGTATTCGTACAGTACCCCCAGGTTGTATTGTGCGTCCGCTTCTCCCTGCTCGGCAGCCTTTTGCATCCAGTAGGCAGCTTGTACGAGGTCTTGTGCCACACCCTGACCTTTTTCGTAGAATAGTCCCAGGTTGTATTGCGCGTCCGGATTTCCCTGTTCGGCTGCCTTCTGGTACCAATACCGAGCTTTTTCGTAGTCCTGTGGTACACCCTCGCCATATTCGTACAGCACCCCCAGGTTGTTTTGCGACATACCATCTCCCTGTTCCGCTGCTCTTTGGTACCAGTAGGCGGCTTGTTCGTAGTCTTGCGGTATGGCCTCGCCATCCTCATACAGGAACCCCAGCTTGTATTGCGCTTCCGCGTCGCCCTGTTTGGCCTTCTGCTGTAGCACTTGTTGCTGTTCCATGGTTTTTGTAAGATAGTTTAAGGTTTGTTTTTCGTGTAGGCAGCACTTTCGCAGGGGAATCCGCCCGGCTAGATTTAGATCGACTTAGAGATACAGGCAAGTGTGTAGGCTGGCATATAGTGTTTCATCTTGCTACTTCTGGGGGTGGGGGGGGAGACGAAGCAATATAAGAATTCCGTGTTGGCAAGCTGTGCTGTCTGGTTGTACCTTGCGGGTCAGGAAGGCTTAACCCGCACGGGCCGCCAGTAGATGGGATAGACCTGTGCCGCGCCAACCCCCATAGGCAAATGGCACACACCGACCCCAACCAAGACGAGGAGATAAGGAGGCGCTACTACTCCATAGCCGAGGCGGCAGACCTGCTGGGGGTAAACCAGAGTGTCATCCGTTTCTGGGAGAAAGAGTTTGACTACCTGACCCCGCGCAAAAACCGTGCTGGCCGCCGCCAGTACACGGCAGACGATCTGGAGCGGCTGCGCACCATCTACCACCTGATGCGCGAAAAGAAGTATACCCTGGAGGGGGCGCGTGCAGCGCTGAAGCGCCAGGAGCCCCTGGCAACCGAAAGCCTGCCCGAGGAGACACCGACTGTAGCCCCTTCTGCCCATGCCGCAGCTACCCTACAGACCCTGCAGCGCCTGAGAGATTTTCTGGTACAGATGCGCAAAAGCTTGCCCGAGTAGAACAGAATTTTTGTACATTTGACCCTCTTAAATGATCGGGGAGTAGCTCAGTTGGTAGAGTACTCGTCTGGGGGGCGAGTGGTCGTGGGTTCAAGTCCCGCCTCTCCGACACCCAAAATAAAAGCCCTGGAAATGCCCGGGGCTTTTTTGTGCTCTTGCAAAGTCAAGTGCCCTGCACACTTCCTCCGCTTGGGGGCGCGAAGAAGTGCCATAGCAGCACATTGGGCTTTTATAATCGTGTTAAAAAAGCCCAATCGCCACGCAACGGGAATGTATGTATCCCAATCGGTGTTGGTTCCCTCGTTATCTTTGTAGCTGGCCCTCACTCCACACCCTACGTCCAAATGGAACGCCCGATCGTACCCGGATCTTTGCTTGCCTTGGTAGACACCCCCGACCAGCTGCAGCAGCTGGATGAATCTCAGCTCCCCGACTTCTGCCGCGAGCTGCGTGCCTATATCATTGAGCATGTAAGCATCTATGGTGGGCACTTTGCAGCCAGCCTGGGTGTGGTGGAGCTTACCACTGCCCTGCACTACGTGTACCACAGCCCACAGGATCAGCTGGTGTGGGATGTAGGCCACCAGGCCTACGGGCACAAGCTGATAACCGGGCGGCGCAGCCAGTTTCATACCAACCGCCTGTATGGCGGCATATCGGGTTTCCCCAAGCGGAGCGAAAGCCCCTACGATGCCTTTGGCGTAGGGCACAGCAGCACCAGCATATCGGCCGCACTGGGCATGGCCGAGGCCTACCGGCAGCAAGGCCTACCCCACCAGGCCGTGGCCATCATAGGCGATGGGGCCCTGACGGGCGGCATGGCCTTTGAGGCCCTGAACCACGCTGGCAGCAGCGATACGGACCTGCTGGTGATCCTGAACGATAACTGCATGAGCATAGACCCCAACGTGGGTGCACTCAAGGAATACCTGACCGACATTACCACCAGCCGCACCTACAACCGCCTGCGCGATGAGCTGTGGAACTGGCTGGGCAAGGCAGAGAAGCTGGGCATAAAGGCACGCGGCTATGCGGCCAAGCTGGAGGACATGCTGGTAACCCACGCCTTCAAGCCGGGCATGCTCTTCGAGGCCCTGGGGTTCCGCTACTTTGGCCCCGTGGATGGCCACGACGTGAACCACCTGGTGCGCCTGCTGAAGGACCTGAACCAGATACGCGGCCCCAAGCTGCTGCACTGCGTAACCGTGAAGGGCAAAGGCTTTGCCCCGGCCGAGGCAGACCAGACCAAGTGGCACGCCCCCAGTTTCAACTTCGACAAAATAACCGGCACCGCCGTGCCCGTATCGGCCCCGGCGGTGGCACAGCCCCCCAAATACCAGGATGTGTTTGGCCTAACGCTGATCGAGCTGGCCGAGCAGGATGCCCGCATAGTGGGCATAACCCCAGCTATGCTGAGTGGTAGCGGCATGATCCCTTTTCAGCGCCAGTTTCCCACCCGCACTTACGACGTGGGCATAGCCGAGCAGCACGCCGTTACCTTCTCTGCCGGCCTGGCCACCCAGGGGATGAAGCCCTTCTGCGCCATCTACAGCAGCTTCATGCAGCGTGCCTACGATCAGGTGATCCACGACGTGGCCCTACAGGACCTGCCCGTTATCTTCTGCCTGGATCGCGCCGGCCTGGCCGGGGCCGATGGGGCTACCCACCACGGTGCCTACGACCTGGCCTACATGCGCGCTATACCCAACCTGATCATCAGCGCACCCATGAACGAGCAGGAGCTGCGAAACCTGATGTACACCGCCCAGCATGACGGCCAGACGCATCCTTTCGTGATCCGCTATCCACGCGGCCAGGGGGCGATGACGGACTGGCGCACCCCCCTGGAACTGCTGCCCATAGGCAAGGGCCGCCGTGTAACAGACGGAGAGCAGGTGGCCATCCTCACCCTGGGCCACACCGGAAACTTTGCCCAAGCGGCCATAGGCCGCCTGGGTGCGCAGGGCATACAGCCCGCCCACTACGACCTACGCTACCTGAAGCCGCTGGACGACGAACTGATGCACGAGGTGGCAGCCCGCTTTGACCACATCATTACCGTGGAAGATGGCTGCCTGATGGGCGGATTTGGCAGCGCTGTACTGGAGTGGCTGGCCGACCATGCCTATGCCCGCATATCGGTAGTGCGCCTGGGCATACCCGACAGGCCCGTACACCACGGCACCCAACCCCAGCTGTGGGCCGAATGCGGCTACGATACGGATGCCATCGTACAGGCCGTACAGGCGCAGCTACAGCTGCAGGTAGGCAGCCTTTAGGCTATACCCGACTGGTGGGTTTCCTCTCGCTCCCACTCTACGCGCTGTTTCCTACCATTCAGGCACCCATTTGTACCGTTCAGTCGCTTAAGCGGAGGTATGAACCTAGTTACGCCTATTTTTAGGGCAAACCTGCGAGAGTTCCGTTCATATCATACCATGAAAGCACCCCTGCTTCACTATGCACTCTTAACCCTGTTTTGGGGTACAGTACTTTGAGTCCATGCACAGAAGACCTGGTACTTTGGCCATAGGGCAGGCATACAGTTTGGGCCCGGCGGCCCTGTGAGCATAGCGGGCAGCCAAATGAGTACACTCGAGGGCTGTGCCGCCGGCTATGACAGCAATGGCGAGCTGCTGTTCTACACCGACGGCACACAGCTATGGAGCGCCGCCCATGCGCTGCAGCCTTTTCCGCCGCTCGGGGGCAACAACACCAGTGCACAGTCCGCTCTGGTGGTTACCGACCCAGCCAATGCCAGGAAGTTCCACCTGTTTACGGTAGGCACGAAGGATCCTACCGCCTACCTGAGCCATAGCGTGCTGGACGTAGCCCCGAGCGGTGCCATCACACTCGTATCCGGCCCCACGGTGATAGCCGACCAGTGCGAGGAAAAAATAACCGCCGTGCCCAACTACTGCGGCGGGTATTACTGGATATTGTCCAACAAGAGGGGCTCCAATGTGTTTGTAAAATTTCGCCTTCATTCAACGGGTGTAGTCGAGCGGGTGGCGGATCAGGCAATAGGCTACACAGAAGTGGTTAATTATCCCACGGAGCAACTAGGGTTTGTAAAGGCATCCCCAGACGGCAAAAGACTGGCGCAAACGTTTGCGGGAGAAACTATGACAGACGGATCAAACGGCAGGGCGGAGTATTATGATTTCGATCCTGAAACCGGAGCCATCAGCAATTCTGTTTTGCTAACAACAATTTATGACTTCTATGGCCTTTCCTTTTCGCCAAACGCCCGGTTTCTCTACACAACTGGCGTCGACGGGATCACACAGTTTGACCTTGCATCGCTCAATCCACCCACATCAGGTATTCTTTGTTTGGAGTCCCTTTTTTTTCATTTCGGCGACCTTCAGGTAGGGCCTGACAGATATATTTATTGTGCAGATGCTGATAACTATTTGCACCGGATTACGACTCCAGACAAGTTGGCTAGCGAAGCTGGGTTTGCGGTTGAACAGTATATCACCACGCCAGATGGACAGACGATCCCTACCTTTGGATCGGTCCAATACGGCTTGCCCAACTTCTTCCCCGGCCAGTTCACCCCGCTTATTCGCAAGCCCGACATCGGCCCCGACTTCGCCCTGGTCTGCCCGGGTACCGCGCCCGACACCCTGCGTACCGATGAGATAGCCGACCTCACCTACCGCTGGTACACCCTGGCGGCAGGGTCGGAGAGCGAGGTGCCCGATGCCGAAACCCACGAGCTGGAAGTGCTCAACCCCGGCACCTACATCGTAGAGGTAGAAAATGACTGTGGCCTTACCAGCCGCGATACGGTGGTGGTAGGCCCGCCTGCTGCGTCCCCCAAGCCCGCCCTGGGCCCCGACCGCCCCTGGTGCCGCTGGACAGACCAGAACGCCAACGACCCCAGCTACCCCCCCACCGCCACCAACCCCAGCCTGACCGGCCCCGCAGGTACCGGCCTCAGCTACCGCTGGTGGCAAGACGGAAACCTACTGACCAGCCAAACGAATCGTACCCTGCCGATAGATAAACCCGGCACCTACGTGCTAGAGGTAAGTACTGCCTGTGGCAGCAGCCGCGACACCGTAACCCTAACCCAATACGACCAAATCGGCCCCTTCAGCCTGGCCAGCAGCAGCGAGCCCCGCCTCTGCCCCGGCGAAGTGCAAGCCTGGGCCGGCCCGGTGGGCAGCTTTGACTACCGCTGGGAATGGCGCAAGGATCCCGACTATGTGGTGGTGATCGCCAC
>JAJTIE010000037.1 GCA_021300195.1 Bacteroidota bacterium
CGAGGGACAAGAAAAGGCAAAACTAAGCACCTATACCCTGGTAGACCAGGTGGCCGATTCGTTGCGCACGTACCGAGGCACCCATGTGGGCGAGTTACAGCTCATCCAGAGCCTGTATGCCAGCCACTGGAACCAGTACGTGTACTACTAGTCTTCATGCATTTCATTTTGGTTGGCTAGTTTTGGATTTTGGATACTAAATTTTTGAACTGTTTCGGCGGGCCTGAGTCCATTGTTTCGGTATCCTCTGTGAGGTCGTTCCTGGTTATAGTGTGAGTTGCGCTACCAAGCCCAAAAATGAATGCTGAACACCTCAGTTGGAGGGTCTTTTTATAGAAAATAGTAAACTTTAAGAAACAGCTGGCCGGGCCCCTATTTATTATTTAGCCAATGTATCCAGTCCTTAGCGACTCTATCCCAGTTAAATGCTTCAAAATCAATCTCGCCATTATCTCTCAGGCCAAAGAAGTTGTGCTCAAGACCAGGGTAGGATTGAAAAGTGAAATTTTGCTTTTTATTCCGAATCATTTCGGCACGTAGGTAGTCATTAAATGGTAAGCTTGGGTCTCCGGTCCCATAGCAAATCAGTACAGGTATATCCAATCTTGGGAACGATTTGATTGTGGATCCCGAAAAACTGAACAAGGATCTGTAGGAATCGCCATAGGTTACATCCGGGTTATTGCGATCGGCCACTACCGCCTCGTAGTATCGAAACACACTCTCGGTGCTTTCAGTCGTATCTACTCCGCTCTCCTGCTGTCGAGATGTTGAAATCATGGACATTATCTGACCGCAGGGATTACCGTTTGCATACACCAGATGGGTTACTTTCTTCGATCTGAGGGCCATTTCGAGTGCAACTCTCGCCCCTTGCGAATGACCTGAAACAACCAGCCTGCTTTTTTCTCCCATTCCCATTTGGATCAGATGGTTTAGCACCTGCAGGTTTCTCCCCACATAGTACTCCAGGGTGTTATTGCTCAGGTATTGACTTGGTGGTAGGGGCGAGTCACGTTCAAAGTATGAGAAATCGGGCTGTAGTTCCTCCGTTTTCCTTATCAGTGGGATGCCGGGCTTTCCCACAATTACGAGATGGTATTTTTCGCAAATAGCCTGCGTGTCGAATGGAAATACTGGATAGGCTTGCTCGCCATCCAGAATAATTAGCGGGATTGGCAAACTTCCCTGGCAGAAGAAGAACAGAGGTTTTTTCTTGGCTTCATCACCGGCCTTGGCCTTGATCAATACATCGACCTGATCTTTTTTGTACAGCAGTTTTACATGCGTAAAGCCAAGATCATCCAGTTTTCGGCTTTGTCCGATGGCGCTAGCCGAAAGGAGCAAGAGTGCCAAGACAGCAACCGCTTTCATTTTTCGATCCGTTTTAGTTTTTCGCCCGGCTCAATACAGCGGGGGTAGGTTTGGGCCTTTGTTTCGATGAGCGCCTGGACCTGTACCGGGGCATGCCTAGCAGTACTCCAACGCCACGTCGTCGGTTAGGGGGTAGCACTGGCAGGTCAGCACATAGCCGGCTTCCACCTCCTCGTCGCTCAGGCCCTCGCGCTCCACCATCTGCACCAGGCCGCTGTGCACCTTGGCCCGGCAGGTGCTGCATATGCCCTCCTGGCAGGCATAGGGGGGGTCTAGCCGTGCGCCAATGGCTGCATCCAGGATATTGGTGCCGGCGGGCACTGCTACCCGGGTAGTCTTGCCATCCAGCCGGATGGATACCTCGCGGTCGCGCAGCTCGTAGTCCACTTCGCCGCTGTCTTCTTCTGCCGTTTCTTCATCGGGAAGCGGGGCGGTGTAGTATTCGCGGTGGATGTTGGCCTCATCTTCGCCCATCCGGTGCAGGGCTGCCAGCACCGCATCCATCATGGGGGTGGGGCCGCACATGTAGTATTCGGTGGGCAGCTCGCTTTTCGCTTTTATCTGGCCCAGCAGGTCCATGGCCAGGGGGCGCGTTAGCATACCCGTTGGGCCGTCCCAGGCCGCCAGGGGTTTATCTAGCACATGCACCACCTGTAGGCGGCCACCACTCTGTCGCTCCAGCTCGGCCAGCCTGCTGCCGAAGATAATGCTGCGCTCATTTCGGTTTGCGTACAGCAGCGTCACCTGGCTCTGGGGTTCCTTCAGCAGTACCGACTGCAGGATGCTGAACAGCGGGGTAATGCCACTGCCACCCCCAATGAGCACGTAATGACGCGCTTGGCCAGCATCCGGGCTTAGGGTAAACTTGCCCATGGGCGGAAATACCTCTATCGTATCGCCGGGCTTCAGGTGTTGGCGCAGGTAGTTGCTCACCCGTCCGTTGGGCACCGCCTTGATGGTTACACTCAGGTGCGGATCCTGATCGGGGCAGCTGCTGAGCGAGAAAGCCCGCCGCAGGCTCTCGCCCTGATAGGTTACCTTCAGCGTTAGATACTGCCCAGGCTTGTAGGCAAAGGTGGCCGGATCCGGGTTTTCAAACTGCAGGGTGTAGGCATCCTCCGTTTCGTGGATCAGGGCCTGCACGGTTAGCGGAACGAATTTCATAAACAGACGATAAGCAATGAGGACGGGTAAAGCTATTCCGCAAAGCTAACAATCCGAACGGGACTTTTATATTGCGCCCATGCGCAAAATTGCGGCGGAGTGGGTGTTTGACGGGCGGCAGCTGCTGCACCAGCAGTGCGTGCTGGTGGCAGATGGGGGCCAGATACGGGCCCTGGAGCCGGCCTGGCTGCATGCCGATGCCGAGTGGCACACGGGGCTGCTGTGCCCCGGGTTTGTGAACGCGCATGCCCACCTGGAGCTTAGCCACCTGGCGGGCAGCATCCCCCGGGGGGGCGGCATGGTCCCCTTTGTGGAGGCGGTGGTGCATACGCGAGATGCATACACGGCGGATGCGCAGCTGCAGGCCGCCCGGCAGGCCATGCAGGCTGCCTGCGAAAGCGGAACCGTAGCCCTGGCCGACATAAGCAATACCGCCATCACAGCACAGCTGAAGCAGTCTAGCCCCCTGTACACCCATACCTTTATCGAGCTGCTGGGGGCCCGCCCGGAGGCAGCCCGCCCGGTGTTCAATCGGGGCTTTGCCCTGCTGGACGCTTTTGCCCCGGGGCGTGCCAGCCTAAGCCCACACGCACCTTACTCTGCCTCTGCTGCCTTGCTGCGCATATTGGCCGCCTATGCCGATAGTTTTCAGCAGCCTGTTAGCATTCACTTCATGGAGTCGGAGGCCGAGCAGCAGTGGATGGAACAGGGTGCGGGCCCATTCCGGCCTTTTTTGGGGCAGATGGGCATCGGGCATAAGCCCGCCGCCATGGATTCGGCAGACCACCTGCTGCGCTACCTGCCCAGGCAGCAGCCCGTACTGCTGGTGCACTGCACCCAGGTGGATGAGGAAGTGATGCAGCGCCTGGAGGCCGCAGGCCTACAGCTGTGGTATGGGCTGTGCCCGCGCAGCAATGCCTACATACATAGTCGGCAGCCCCACTACCGCATCTTCCCCTGGCAGCAGGGGCGGGTGGCACTGGGTACGGATAGCCTGGCTAGCAACGATAGCCTAAGTATTCTGGATGAAATCCGCTTCCTGCAGCAGCAGGAGCCCTGGCTGCCGCTAGCCTGGATACTACAGGCAGCTACGGAGGGGGGGGCGTCTTTTTTGAAACTAGCCTGGGCCGGCGGTATATCCCCAGGAAAATCTCCCGGCATCCTGCTTATACAGGGTTATCAGGCCGAAAATCAGACCCTGGCAAGTACGGCCAAACTAAAAATGCTGATTCCTCCACAACCTTATGTTTTTTAGTTCTATTTTTCTGCACATTGACGCTTCATAGTTACTCACTGCCAAACGATGTTTATTATTGATAATGTGCTGGTGACAGACGAGGTGATAAAGGCACAGTTTGCCTGCAACCTCTCTGCCTGCAAGGGTGCCTGCTGTGTAGAGGGCGATGGCGGTGCCCCCCTTAGGCGGGAGGAGGCCGAACTGCTGGAAAGCATGCTGCCCCAGCTGGAACCCTACCTGCGCAAGGAGGGCCTAGAGGCTATAGATGCCCAGGGTAGCTGGGTGGAGGATGAGGACGGCGAGCCGGAAACCCCACTGGTGGAGGGGCGCGAGTGTGCCTACGTTACCTTTGAGGGCGGGATTGCCAAGTGCGGCATCGAAAAGGCCTGGGAGCACGGGGCCATCGACTTTCAGAAGCCGCTCAGCTGCCACCTGTATCCCATCCGCGTACAGCCCGGCCAGCCCTACGAGGTGCTGCGCTACCACCGCTGGGACATATGTAGCCCGGCCTGCCAGCGGGGCGAGGCCGAGCGTATACCCCTGTACAAGTTTGTAAAGGATGCGCTGATACGTGCCTACGGCGAGGAGTGGTACGACCTGCTGGAAGAGGCCGCCCGTAGCAAGCGCTAGCGGTACCGCCCGCCCCTACTGCACGCCAGGCGCATATGCAAGTAAGGGGGGGCCGGGCCGCATACTAGCCCGAAAAGCCGTCAGAAAAGTGGTAGATTGTGGACCTAATCTGCCTCTTATGTCTGCTCTTTCCCTACGTTTCCTCAAAATCTCCCTGCTACTCTGCCCCCTGCTGGGGCTGGCAGCCCCCCGCACGCAGGACCCAGCCCTACGCTTGGTGCCCGCGAAGGCCAATAATGTAGTGGTGTTTCGGCTAGACCAACTGCTGCAAAAGGCCAGCCACGCCCAGCTGATGGAGCTGGAGCCCTACCGCGCGCTGATGGAAAAGGTGGCCCGAAGAATGGAAACCGGCGCCGATACCCGGCAACTCCTGGAAACATGCTGGACGCAGCCGGAAGAGAGTGGCCTCCACACCCGGGGTAATCTGTATTTCTTTACGGTAAACCCCACGGAGGAGCATCGCCTTACGGGCTGGGCCTTTGGGGTGACAGATGCTGCCAGGCTAAAGGACCTACTAAACCAGCTGGGGCCGGGGGCAACGTGGACAAAGGCCGCTGGATACGACATCCGGGTGGTGGGCAACGCGGCCCTCGCAGTGGGCAAAACGAACGGGCTTTTGCTTATCTCAAACGGCGCGTATGGAGAATATGCGGAGACATACGAGGCCCCCTACGCACCCGAGGGAGAGGCCGCACCCAAGCCAGGCAAGACCCGCGAGCAGCAGCAGCGCGAGCTACTGCAGGGCTACCTGAAGCAGGGAAAGGCCGCCCGGAAAACGCACGACCCGGCCTTTCGCAGCTTTGTAAGCCAAGTACAGGACTTAGGCAGCTTTACCAACCTGTCGGCCCTGGCGGCAGACCCCGGCATATACCGTGTGCTAGCAAGAGAACTGGGCCAACAGGAACTGGACCTGGACCGAAACTGGGTAAGCACCCAGTTGAGATTCGACCAAGGGGCCATACAGATAGACCTGCATAAAAAACTGAATACGGGCCTCCTGGCCGGAATGCGCCCTATGGCAGGCCCTCCCCTGGGTGCCGAGGTGCTGGCCTATGTGCCGGGCACCGAGCTGATAGGCTTTGCCGGCATCAGCCTCCACCTGCCGAATCTGTTCTACAACCTCCGAAAACTGTCGGACAAAGAACGCTGGCAAAAGACGGTGCAGGAGCTGGAAAACGATATGGCCCAGCGAAACCTGAGCCTTGACCGCCTGAGCCAGGTGCTGCGTGGGCAGGCCTGGGTATTTGTTACCGACCTGGACACCGTGCTGAAGATGCGCCCCCGCTACCGCTACGAGCTAAGCGAGACCGTAGACACAGCGGCTGCAGCGGTAGGCCGGGCACCTGCCGAGGTAGAAACGGACACCAGCAGTACCGGTACCGAACAGAGGCTGGATAGCCTGAATGAGGGGGGCGACGGCAGCCAGGAGGCCGACCAGCAGCCCTATGACGAAAGCCAGTTCGACATAGTAGACAGCGTAAGCTATGTTGACCATGAACCCATGCTCTTTGTAGCAGTGGGCGTAAGCAGCGAGGCGGACATGCAGGCGCTGCTATTAGACATGGGGGCACCTGTAGAGAAAAGTGGACAGATCTATGTGATGAAAAAGCCTGACTTGTACTACACCTACGTCCCGGGCTATATGCTGCTGGGTACCGAGCGGGCGGAGATAGAGGCCATAGCCAGCGGGCAGCACAGGCCCAACCCCCGCCTTACCGAATCGCACAAAAAGCTGACGCAGGGCCCGCTATGCGCATATATCAACCTGAATCCCGGACGGATGAGCCCGATGCTGAGGGCCCAAGCGTCCTACTTCCGCTCTGTAGAAGAGGCGGGGACAGACTACCTGATTGCGGAAAATAATACAGACGCGGTGCGGATTCGCATGAAATTTGCAAACGAAGACCGAAATGGGCTGCTTGGCCTGTTTCACCTGTTAGCCGCAAGTAAAAAATGGAAGTAACCTACCAGCACGTAATGCCCCGCCCCCTGGCGGATATACACAACCCGGATACCCAGGTATGGGGCACCAAGCTACGCCTGCAGCCGCATACGTACTATGAGGTCAAGTCGCCGTCGGGCAAGGGCAAAAGCTCTTTCGTACAGATCCTGTATGGCATCCGGCACGACTATACCGGCACGGTGCACATAGATGGCCAGCCTACGGCCACCTACAGCCTGGAACAGTGGGCCAGGCTGCGTCAGCGTCGGCTGAGCATCGTGTTTCAAGACCTGCGCCTTTTCCCAGAGCTGACCGGCTGGGAAAACCTGCTGCTAAAGAATGAGCTCACCGGCCACAAAACCGAGGCTCAGATACGCGAGATGTGCCAGCAGCTGGGGGTAGACTTCCTGCTAAACCAGGCCTGCGGTACCATGAGCTATGGCCAGCAGCAGCGTTTTGCCATCATCCGCGCCCTCTGCCAGCCCTTTGAGCTACTGCTGCTAGACGAACCCTTCAGCCACCTGGACCAGGCCAACATCCGCCTGTGTACCCAGCTGATAACCCAGGAGTGCGCGGCCCAGCAGGCCGGCCTGGCCCTTACTACCCTGGACCAGGCCTACCCCCTTAGCTACCACCAACACCTGATCCTGTAAAGCCATGTTATTGCGCAGAGTACTCCTGCACCGCCAGAGCAAGAGCCGGCTGGTGCTGGCCTCCATTGGGGCCCTTATCGGTATGCTAATGCTGCTCAATGCCCTGCAGCTCTACTACGACCTGAACTACCTCTTCACGGTAAAAAAGGACGACGTGATTGCCAATACCTATCTGGAGATTAACAAGGACCTGTCTCTACTCAATACCCTTTCGGTCGTCAGCACCTATTTTACCGAGAAAGACCTGAAAGCCCTGGAGGCGCGGCCAGAGGTAAAGCGGGTAGCCCCCTTTACCAGCACCAAGTTTAGCATCTGGGCCACGGTGAAGGGATCGGACATTATGCCCGGCATCCCCGACTTTAACAGCGACTTCTTTGTAGAGGGGCTGCCCGATAACATGATCGACCTCAAGAGCCACAAATGGCGCTGGCATCCGGGCGATGCGGAAATCCCCCTCATTGCCCCCCGCTCCCAGCTCACCATCTTGAATTTTGCCTACCTGCCCAGCAAGGGGGTGCCCAGCATACCCGAGGAGATGGTGTTTCGCATCCCCATCCGGCTGGAGATCCGCCACCCCGAGACCAACGAGAAGATCTTTTTCAAGGCACGGGTAATAGCCCTGAGCGACCGGGTAAACTCCGTTGTGGCCCCGCTCACCTTTGTGCAATATGCCAACGCGACCTTTGGCAAGGAGATAAAGCCGCCTACGCGGGTACTGGTGGAGGTGGACGACCCCGGAGACCCGCGCTTCCACGCCTTTCTGGAAGACCAGGGCTACGAAACCAACCTGGAAAAACTGAACGGCGGCAGGCTGCGGGCCGTGCTGTCCATCCTCTTTCTGGTGGTGGCTGTAGTGGGTGGTTTTATCGTGCTACTTAGCGTGCTGGTGTTTGTTCTTACCTTCGAGCTGATGATCGGTAAGGCCAGCGGAGATATCCGGCTACTCATCCAGCTGGGCTACCCCCACGTACGGGTCAGCCGCCTGTTCAATCGCTACCTGCTCAGCCTTTTCCTCTGCATACAGCTTGTGGCCTTTTTAGTCCTATTCCTTACCAAGTATTTGCTCAACCAGCAGTTCAAAGCTTACGCACTGGAGGTACTACCCGGTGTACACTGGGCCGTATTTGCCTGGGGGCTGCTATTTGCGCTGGTCTTTAGCCTGTTTGGCGTGCTGGCCCTGCGGCAAACCGTGAAAAAGCTGGCCCACTAGGCACTGTGGGGCATGCAGCGTCGAGTAACGCTATAAGGCAAAGGGGTGGGGGAGATCGGAATAGCTGGTTAGCTTTCTCGCCAATCTCTAAGTGCCTACAGAAGCATGCCGCCTGACAGGAAATCTAAGGTTAGTCAGGCGTTTCAACCTGGAAGTGTTTATCTTTGTGAATAGCATTGGTTGCTAGCGGGGGGAGCCGATTTTTTGTGTCCTGGCTTTTTAATACTTATTTTTTTGAAAATGAGAAATCAGCCATTACTTATTAATGGGGATAGTAGGGAGAAACTTCAGTTACTCTCTGATGACTCGGTAGACCTTGTGTTCACCTCTCCACCATATGCCGATCAAAGAAAAAACACCTATGGCGGTATACATCCTGATGAGTATGTTGGATGGTTTTTACCTATTGGAGAGCAGTTGTTCAGGGTACTTAAGCCAAGCGGGAGTTTTGTCCTTAACATAAAAGAAAAGGCAGTAAATGGAGAACGTCATACCTACGTATTAGAACTAATTATTGCTCTTAGAAAACAGGGATGGTTATGGACAGAGGAATATATATGGCATAAAAAGAATTGCTACCCTGGAAAATGGCCTAATCGATTTAGAGATGCGTGGGAGCGTCTTTTGCATTTCACAAAAAGTAAAAATTTTAAAATGAATCAAGAGTCGGTTATGGTTCCAATGGGCGAATGGGCACAGAGCAGGCTAAAGAATTTGAGCAAAAACGATCAGATACGGGATAACAGCAGGGTAGGTAGTGGATTTGGGAAGAATATATCAAATTGGCTTGAGAGAGATAAAGCTTATCCCAGCAATGTTCTGCATCTTGCTACCGAATGTTCAAACAAAAATCACAGTGCCGCGTTTCCAGAAGAGCTTCCCAAGTGGTTCATAAAATTATTTACGAATGAGGGAGATACAGTTTTGGATCCTTTTATGGGCTCTGGAACTACAGTACTTATGGCTTCAAAAATGTCTAGAAAGTCAATTGGCATAGAAATACTGCCAGAATATTATCATTTAGTTCAAGATAAAACAAAAGATTTTAATTGGGTTCTTTTTGATGAAATTGAGGGTTAATTTTTTATTTAAGTATCCATGAGCGATAATCCTTTGCGCGATGAAGTTAGGAATTATGTCGAAAATCACATAGCTTATTTTCATGACAAGAGGATCGAGAGTCTTAATAAATTAAAAATCGATCATGTTCTAAAACGGAAGAATCCGTATCTTTTTCGCGCAAAAAACATCGTATCTCCTGATGACTTTATAGATAAGATACTTGAAGCTCATCTTTCTTCTCACGAGGAGACAATATTTGGGAATTGGCTTGAGGAACTAGCTATTTTTGTGTGCAGCAGAGTATATGGGGGCAGGAAATCTAGCGCAAAGGGTATCGATCTTGAGTTTGATAGTGATGGAATACGGTATCTTGTCAGTATAAAGTCAGGCCCTAACTGGGGTAATTCAAGTCAAATCAGACGGCTTTCTGATGATTTTAAGGCTGCAAGAAAAATTCTTAATACCTCAAACTCAAGGATAAATGTAAGATGTGTGAATGGATGTTGTTATGGGAATGATAATGGAGACAGGGGCGACTACATAAAACTCTGTGGTCAGGATTTTTGGAAATTAATTTCAAATAATGATAAATTTTATATTGAAATAGTAGAGCCTATAGGGATAAGGGCGCGAGAAAGGAATGAGATATTCTACGAGACTCTTGTTAGCAAGAAGACCCTTTTTATTAAGGAATTTATTAATAGCTATTGCACATATTCTGGTTCCATAAATTGGGAGAAGATTATTGATTTAAATTCAGGGAGAAAAAATTAAAAATACATTCGGAGGGTTTTTAGCAAAGGAGTATTCATGCTGTATTTATCTCCCGACACAGCCCTTTCTCTTGCCCAGCTCTTGCCAGCTTTTGCCTGGCTGGTATGCTTGTCTGGGGTGGTGTGGTGGCTAGGCCGGAGCCGGGATGAACCGCGCTGGCTGTACCTGGGTTTTGCCAGCCGGATGGCAGCGGGCCTGCTGCTTGGGGTACTATACCTGTACTACTATACTGAGGGGGATGTTACGTCCTATTACAACTGGGGCCGGTACCTGAGCGGCCTGATGATAGACGACCCCCTGCTAGCCCTTCGGGTTTATGTTCCTTCTTTTTTTTCAAAAGCCAGTGGGCTTTCTTCTGGTGGCCAAGCCGTAGAACAGCTGGATGCCGCCGGGCATGCGGCCTCTGGCTTTCGGTCGTTTTTTTGGGAAAACGAGGCTGCCTTTTTCACTGCCCGATACGTGGGGCTTTTGTCGCTGCTAGGCTTTCAGTCGTTCTGGGCCATGGCGATCCTGAATGCCGGGGTCTCCGTTGGGGCTGCCTGGCTGCTGTACCGTAGCCTGCGGGGCTGCTGCCCGCCCCGGCTGCTCTGGGGCTTGCTATTTCTCTATCCCAGCCTGGTACTCTGGACCTCGGGCCACCACAAGGACACGCTTACGCTGCTGGGCTTTGCAGGGACAGTATACGCTGCCCGGCAGCTGCTAGGGGCTAGGCAGCCCCTGCTGGGCTGGCTGCGCAGCCTGGCAGTACTGGGGCTTAGCCTGTGGTTGGTGTATGCGGTCCGTTTCAGCATGGCAGCGGCCCTGGCCGGCTGCCTGCCCCTGTGGGCGGTGTGGCGGTACAGCCGCCCGCTGGCAGTGCCATACAGGGTAGGGGTGCGCGCGGCTACCGTTCTGCTGGGCCTGCTGGTCCTACTCCTGGTGCGGTTTAACGGGATGGACCTGGCCACTTTCTCGCACGTGCTGTACAAGGCCCTGCGGGAGGAAAAGGCAAAGCCTGTAGCTGCTGGCGAGCCGGTGGGCTACCTGGCACCGCTAGAGCTGCCCGGCTTTGAGCCTGATTTTCTCAGTGCGCTCCGGCAGGTACCCAGGGTGTTCGTCTACGTGTTTTTCGAGCCCCTTCGTTTTGGGCACAGTGCGCTTATCACCATTAGCAGCCTGGAGGGGGTGGCCTACTGGTGCCTTGTGGCCTGGCTCCTGGTTCGGGGTGTACGCTGGGGGTGGCCCGGGTGGCGGCAGCCCATCCTGGTTTTCTGTTTTGTGTTTGCCCTCGGCTTCGGGCTCTTTGTGGGCCTGTCGGTACCGGTGGTGGGGTCCATGGTGCGCTACCGCATCTATGCCATGCTCTGCCTGGCGGTGGGGATGGCCATCCTCAGTTCCTATTCAGGCCGGGATCCGAACCGTTCAGTACAAGATTCTGACCGTTCGCGCAACGGGTCTTTCTGAAGCCGGGGATGCCCCGTATCATTGTACTATAGGAAGCGGGCCAGATAGGCCCACTCACACAAGAAAGAGCAAGGGTTGGGGTTGATTCGCCTATATGGCTTGAGTCCCCCAACTTTTTTTATTTCCCTTCCCGGTCGTGTTTTAGGTCAGCCGTTGTTTCTGCGTGCACCAGGTGTCGGTCAGTGGTGGATATTTGTTGTGGCTATACAACAGGCCAGCTGGGGGCGCTATGGAAAAATCTTGCCCGGATTCAGGATCCCCTTGGGGTCGAATACCTGCTTGATGGCACGCAGCAGGTCTAGCTCGGCCTGGCCAAAAGCAAGGGGCATATAGCGGCGCTGCACATAGCCAATGCCGTGCTCGCCGCTTAGTGTGCCCCCCAGGCTTACCGTATAGGCAAAGATTTCTTCTATCGCCCTGGGCAGCTCTTCTTCCCACGCCTGGGTGCTCAGGTCGCCCTTTATGATATTGACATGCAGGTTGCCATCTCCTGCGTGGCCATAGCACACAGACTGGAAGCCATAGCGGGCACTCACCTCCTTCACCTTGCGCAGCAGCTTGGCCAGTTCGGCTCGGGGCACTACGGTGTCTTCTTCCTTGTAGATGGTGTTGCCTTTTACGGCCTCGCCCAGGCAGCGGCGCAGCCGCCATAGCTGGGCCTGCTGCTCTGCGGTGTCTGCAAACTGGATGTCCAGCACCCGGTGCTCCTCCAGCACGCTGGCTATGCCCTCGCACTGGGCTAAAAGGACATCCGGATCATGCCCATCCACCTCTATCAGCAGGTGCCCGCCCACGCCATCGGTCTGATAGCTGTCTATGCCCAGATAGGCCTGGCCAAACCGGATGGCATCCACCTCCATAAACTCCAGCGTGGAGGGCGTAATGCCCGCCCGCAAGATGGCCGATACCGCATGGCAGGCGTCCTCGGCCGAGGCAAATGGGGCCAGCATGAGTGCACGCCGCGTGGGGCGGGGGATTACTTTCAGGGTAGCCTCGGTTACCACTGCCAGGGTACCCTCGCTCCCTACCAGTAGCTGGGTCAGGTTGTAGCCAGTGCTGTTTTTCAGTACCTTGGCCCCGGTGCGTATCACCGCTCCATCAGGTAGCACCGCCTCCAGCGCCAGTACATAGTCTTTGGTAATGCCATACTTTACGGCATGGGCTCCGCCGGCATTTTCGGCTATGTTGCCGCCTATCATGCAGCTCCCCTTGCTGCTGGGGTCGGGTGGGTAGTACAGGCCCAGTGGCTCCAGGGCTTCATCTATGTGCTGGGTGATGACCCCGGGCTGTACGGTAATCTGTAGGCTGCGGGTGTCAATGTCCAGTATCTTGTTCATTCGTTCCATGGCCAGGGCCACGCCCCCATATACCGGCAGGGCACCGCCACTGAGGCCTGTGCGTGTCCCCATAGGCGTAACAGGCAGGCCCTGCGCATGGCAGTAGCGCAGGATAGCGCTTACCTCTCCGGTCGATTCGGGCTTTAGCACAATGGCGGGCATAAAGTGCAGGTCCTCCGTCCAGTCGTGGGAATAGTCGGCCAGCGCGGCTTCATCGCTCAAGCATTGTTCGGGCTTTAAAAAACGCTGAAAATGCTGAATATGAACTTCTGAAAGAATCGTGTAGGTAAAAGAGGAGCAAATATTCATGTTGAAAAAATAAAATATAACACGAATTATATTGAAGCAAAATCTAGGATCTAAATGCTTGAAATTCGGGCCAATTTTTCTTCATATGCCATACTAACCTGAGCGCTAATAGAAATAAAAAAGCGGTAATAGAATAATAGACCGTCCCACTCCACGGTGCATGAAATGAATACCAGATGACCTCGCCACCTACAGGACTGAAAGGTGGATATATTGCCCGAGAAACCTGATTTACAGGTAGCCAAATAAAAGAGAGAAAAATATTTACCCCAAAAATCAACAGCAATAGGCGCTTAGAAAAATGGATTTTATCTTGGAACATCATCATAAGTATTATTGCAAAGAAGGGGATAAAGCTGGTGAATCTCCTGCTTTCATTATCCATTGTAAATAGCAGAATAAAAAAAGCAGAAAACGTAAGGCCAGGTGGGATTTTCTGTAAAACATCACTGAGCTGCTTCCGAAATATCAATATAAACGCAACAGATAGACCAATATATTGTGAGTGTGTCGTATAGGCAATTAACGGATTCTGTACGGACAAATGGAAAAACATGCCAATAATTCTGCATATTTCTACAATGTAATTGGGCGCTGTAGTTTCGGTAAAGGGTTGATCGAAATGATTCGCTGTTTCGTTTAAAAAATACTTTCGAGCTATTAATATGAGTGCAACTATACTTAGTCGAATAAAGGTGTTTTTATTTATGGTTAATTTTTCAACTGTGTATTTCCAAACGGGCAAGAAAAATTTTCTTGAAAAATAGAGAATAGCCAATATGACGGAAAAAGAAAGCAGCCAGAGAGACCAGTTGGTGGCTGTGGGGAAAAGCATGTGATATAGGCTTTGTTTCCCATCATAAATCCACAACCCAAAATATATCACCCAGAATGCTGAAAAGAGGAAGGCAAATCCATACCAAAATCCATTATAAAGAAAAATGAACGTGGGTCTTGATTTATTAGAAGTATTTGCATCATGCCAAAAAATAAGCAGAGGAGTTATCAATAAAAATGCAAATGGATGTGCAAATAGAGCAACTAAATATGCAACAAAACTCAAGATGATATTTCTGTAAAAGTAAAACCTAAAAAACAGAGTTATGACAGCTGTGCTAAACATATCCGTAAGGAATGGCTCGTAACTAAATACCTTTAGGAATGCGAAGTTGATAACAGAAAAGGTTAGAAGAGCGAACGTCTGACTCTTAGACCACGAAAATCGTTTTGCAATACTCACCAGCGACCACAAAATAAGGGCCAAGCTCACAGATTGTAAAAACACAAATGCCTTGCGAATACCATGCATTTCGCTTTCTGTGCTTAATATACCTAACTCCTTAAATGCCCAGGTAGCTTGATGGGCTATCATAGGCAGAAGTATACGCGAAAGGTAGTAGGGACTCACATGATTATTTAAGTAATCTTTTGGTTCCCATCTTGAGAAATTATAGTACAATGATCCATCAAATCCCAGCCCACCGTTGGCTGTAGTTTTTTCCGAATTAAGAGTAAAGATGTGGAAAAAAATTACGATAGAAATACAAAATAGGAGAATCCAATTATCCGAAATTTTTTTCAAAATAAATAAAAAATTATGCATACTTAATCTTGATTTTTAGTGTAATTTTTTAAGAATAGTTGGGCTCATCTACACATAATAGTTTTAAATGTTGAAGTGAAAAAAATGACACCGAAAAATTACATTGAATCCTCTTTCAAACAATGCTGGCACCCACATTTTTTGCAACGGCCCTGGCCCTCATAGGCGTAACAGGCAGGCCCTGTGCATGGCAGTAGCGCAGGATAGCGCTTACCTCTCCGGTCGATTCGGGCTTAAGCACAATGGCGGGCATAAAGTGCAGGTCCTCCGTCCAGTCGTGGGCATAATCGGCTCGCACTTCTTCCTCCAGGCCCATCTGCTCGGGCCGCAGTATGGAGCCGAAGTGTGCGACATCCGCCTCTGTAAGGCGGGTAAAAGAAGAAACTGAAGTAGCTAACATGTACAAATATACGGGCGATACACAAGTAAGCAGGCAATATCAGGCCGCTGCATGTGCCAACTTCGGGCTAGCAGGCGAATTCCTCATGTGTAAGCCTATATTTGCCCTATGGCACAGAAGCAAAAGAAAATCATCCTGAAAAGCCTGGAAGAGATTGCCCTCATGCAGCAGAGTGCCCGCCTGGTGAGCCAGACCCTGGCCGAGGTGGCCCGGCACATACGCCCGGGTGTAACCACCCTGCAGCTGGATGCCCTGGCCGAAACCTACATACGAGACCATGGTGGCGAACCAGGCTTCAAAGGGCTGTATGGCTGCCCAAGCACCCTGCTTACCAGTGTAAATGAGGTGGTAATACACGGCCTGCCTACAGACAAACCCCTGGAGGATGGAGACATAGTGGGGGTAGACTGCGGCGTGAAAATGAACGGCTACTATGGCGACCATGCCTATACCTTTGAGGTGGGCGAGGTGGCCCCCGAGACCAGGCAGCTGCTGCAGGTAACCAAAGAGAGCCTGTACCTGGCCATTGCCCAAGCCCGGCAGGGCAATAGGGTGGGAGACATCGGCCATGCCGTGCAGCAGTACTGCGAGGCGGCGGGCTACAGCATCGTGCGCGAGTTTGTGGGCCACGGCCTGGGCCGAGACCTGCACGAGGCGCCAGAGCTGCCCAACTACGGCCGCCGTGGCCACGGCAAGCAGCTGCAGAATGGCATGACCCTGGCCATAGAGCCGATGGTAAACATGGGCCGCCGCGATGTGCGCATGCTGCCAGACAAGTGGACGATAGTGGCCAGAGATGGAAAACCCAGTGCCCACTACGAGCACAACATAGCCATCTGGGAGGGGCTGCCCGTGGTGCTCTCCACCTTCGACTACATAGAGGACGTGCTGGGCCTGGACTATACCACACCCCGCGTTGCAGTGCCGGGCCTGATAGCTACGCTGCCCAAACGGGTGGTTTAGTTAGCCTGTGCTAGCCGCTAGGCAATGCGCTGCTGGTTGGTCAGGGCATCTTTTTTCCAAAACCGCTGGATGTCGGCCTGGGCCTGTGTGTCGGCATAGGCCAGCAGGGGCTGCTCCAGCAGGGGCATACGTGCCAGGGGCTTGGCCAGCAGCTGCTGCCAGGCAGCCTGCAGCCGCTCCGCATCCTGGGCACTAACTGTGCCCCGGCAGTGGGCGCTGCCGCAGCCGCACAGGAAGGGGTGCTCCAGCCGCAGGTAGCCGTAGTCATCCGTCAGCTCCTCCCCCGGGTATATGTCTCGTATGGCTACCTCAAAGCTGGTAACGGGGCTCAGGGTGTTGGCCTCGCAGCTGTGGTTCATGTACTTGGCGTGGTCCCAGCTACACACATAGCGGTCATAGTCATCTATGTAGCTGTACTTGTGCACCAGGTGCTGCAGGGCAGGGCCCAGCTTGGCCAGCTGCTCGCGCGTAAGGGCCAGGTCCAGCGGATCCTGCACCCAGGTGAGGGTACCCATTGGGATGAACTGGGTGGCAAATACCCCCCAGCCAATGGCCGGATTGGCGGCAGGACGTAGTTCGGTATGCGGATGTAGCATAGCGCTGGTAACTCAGAGAGCTGAAAAAAATGGTTTATCTTATGAAAAAAAGAAGTAACAAAACTCAAACTCGGCCCGGACTGTGCCCCACCTCCCCCCAAGCGCCTTGTCTTCCCTGCTGGCACCCTGGCCGATCGTCTTTTGGTATGCACAAAGCACCTAACCGGCAGCGGTGCCAGGATTCCGCCGCCAATTCACGCTTTTTTGCCCAAAGCTGCAATACTCTATCCAGCTGTAATATCTAAATCGCTGATTTTCAGTATTAAATAATTGCACGCGCTGTACGGTTGGCGGTGTGTGGACTTGGACTAGCGTGTTGGCTGTGTTTTTCCGAGCCCAATACCCATCTCAATACGGGGTGAAAAAAGCATTGTTGGTTTCAAGAAAAATTGAAAATAGCCCTCCCTTGGGCAAACGAAAACGATTTTGGGTATGTTCGGCTATCAGGTTACGCTAGGTTTTTATCCGTGTATTGGCGTACCTTTGTGCTCTGATTGATACCTGATTTCCATCTAGTCATTCCAAATCCGATTGAGATCGATATGCTTCACCCTGCATTTGCCCACCCCGATACGTTTGTACAGCGCCACATAGGTCCCAGCTCCGAGGAGAAGCAGCGTATGCTGGATGCCCTGGGCGTGGATACACTGGATGAACTGATCCGCCAAACGGTGCCGGCCCACATACGGCTACAGCAGCCCATGCATATGGCCCCGGCCCTCAGCGAGCCCGAGCTGCTGGCCCACATGACGGAGCTGGCAAACAAGAACCGCCTGTACAAGAGCTACATTGGCACCGGCTACTACGATACCATTGTGCCCGGTGTTATCCAGCGAAACATCCTGGAAAACCCCGGCTGGTATACGCAGTATACCCCCTACCAGGCCGAGATCGCACAGGGCCGGCTGGAGGCACTGCTGAATTTCCAGACCCTGGTGAGCGACCTTACGGGCCTGCCCGTAGCCAATGCCAGCCTGCTGGACGAAGCCACCGCCGCCGCCGAGGCCATGAGCCTGGCCTATGCCCAGCGTAGCAATAAGCAAGCTACCACCTTCCTGGTATCCGAGAATCTATTCCCCCAAACCCTGGCCCTGCTGGAAACCCGCGCCAAGCCCCTGGGCCTGAGCCTGGAGGTAGTGCCTACGGCCCAGATGCAGCCCAGTAAGGCACACTTCGGCCTGCTGCTGCAGTATCCCGCCGGAGATGGCACCCTGGAGGACTACCGCGCCCTGGCCGAAAAAGCCAAGGCCGAGGGCCTGGTGATAAGCGTAGCTACCGACCTGCTAGCCCTGCTGCTGCTAACCCCCCCGGGTGAGTGGGGGGCTGATATAGCGGTGGGATCGGCCCAGCGCCTGGGGGTACCCATGGGCTATGGCGGCCCGCATGCCGCCTTTATGGCCACCGTAGATGGCTTCAAGCGCAACCTGCCCGGACGTATCGTAGGCGTATCCATAGACCGGAACGGCAAGCCCGCCCTGCGCCTGGCGCTGCAAACCCGCGAGCAGCACATTCGCCGAGAAAAAGCCACCAGTAATATCTGTACCGCCCAGGTGCTGCTGGCTATTATGAACAGCATGTATGCCGTATACCACGGCCCACAGCGGCTGAAGGCCATTGCACAGCGTACGCACCAGCTGACCGGGGCACTGGCAAAGGGCCTGAGCGACCTGGGCTATCAGGTGCTGAACCCGGCCTACTTCGATACCCTGCGGGTAGCCCTGCACCCCAAAACCACCCGCGAGCAGGTGCGTAGCATGATGGTGCAGCACGGCATAAACCTGCGGTACTTCGAGGCCGATAACACCCTGGGCATATCGGTAGACGAGGCGAAAAGCGCTGCTGACATACAGGAACTACTGGAGCTGCTGGCCCGTGCGGCAGGCAGCCACTACCCCCAGCCCCTGGCCCCCGCCAGCCAGCAGGCCATACCGGGCCAGCTACAGCGCACCAGCGCCTACCTGACCCACCCGGTGTTTAACAGCTACCACACCGAGACCGAGATGCTGCGCTACATAAAGCGCCTGGAGGCCAAGGACCTGAGCCTGACCACCAGCATGATCCCGCTGGGTAGCTGCACCATGAAGCTGAACGCCACTGCCGAGATGGTACCCGTTACCTTCCCACAGTTTGGTGGCCTCCATCCCTTTGCGCCCAAGGGCCAGACCGAGGGGTACCAGGAGATCTTCGAGTCGCTGAGCGAACTGCTATGCCAGGCCACCGGCTTCACCGGCGTAAGCCTGCAGCCCAATAGCGGTGCGCAGGGCGAATATGCCGGCCTGATGGCCATACGTGCCTACCACACACATCGGGGCGACACCCACCGGAACGTGGCCCTTATCCCCAGCTCGGCCCACGGCACCAACCCCGCCAGCGCCGTAATGGCCGGCATGCAGGTGGTGGTAACCCGGGTGCTGGAAAACGGAAACATAGACGTGGAGGACCTGCGCCGCAAGGCAACCGAGCACAGCCACCACCTGGCGGCCCTGATGGTAACCTACCCCAGCACCAACGGCGTATTTGAGGAAGCCATACAGGAGATATGCCAGATTATACACGAAAATGGTGGGCTGGTGTATATGGATGGGGCCAATATGAATGCCCAGGTGGGCCTCACCAGCCCCGCCCGCATAGGGGCCGATGTGTGCCACCTGAACCTGCACAAAACCTTCTGCATTCCCCACGGCGGTGGTGGCCCCGGCATGGGCCCCATTTGCGTGAACGATAAGCTGAAGCCTTTCCTGCCCGGGCACCCCATCATCCCCACCGGCGGAGACCAGGCCATCACTGCCGTTAGCGCAGCACCCTGGGGTTCGGCCAGCATTCTGCTCATCAGCTATGCCTACATCAAGATGATGGGAGCCGAGGGCCTGAAACTGGCCACTGAGCATGCCATCCTGAATGCCAACTACATCAAGGCCCGGCTGGAGGCACACTACCCCGTGCTGTACAGCGGCACACAGGGCCGTGTGGCCCACGAGCTGATCCTGGACTGCCGCCCCTTTAAGCAAGCGGCAGATGTGGAGGTGGAAGACATAGCCAAGCGCCTGATCGACTACGGATACCACGCGCCCACCGTCAGCTTCCCCGTACCGGGTACCCTGATGATAGAGCCTACCGAGAGCGAGAGCCAGGCCGAGCTAGACAAGTTCATAGAGGCCATGATAGCCATTCGGGGCGAGATGCAGGAAATACTGGACGGCGAAGCCGACAAGGAGAACAACGTGCTGAAGAACGCCCCCCACACCGCCGAGGAAGCTACGGCCGACAGCTGGACCCTGCCCTACAGCCGCAGCAAGGCCGTGTATCCGGCCGCCTGGACGCGCACGCACAAGTTTTGGCCCCCGGTAGCCCGGGTGAACAACAGCCATGGCGACCGTAACCTGATCTGTGCCTGCCCACCCATGGAAGCCTACCTGGAGCCAGAGGCCCTGGCAGGTGCCTAGGGGGAGGGGGCTTCTCATACTCGGGTACCCGGGGCTAGTTAGGGTGGCTAGCGTATGCCCGGCAGCCTACAAGCCGATTGTTTTCGTACGGTTCAGTCCCCATTTTGCGCAGTTCAGCTGGAAGCGCTTGCGCCTCTTCTCGCCGGCTGTTTACCTTTAGGCAAGCAAATTTCAGTACCCCCCCCCATGCGCTTCTATTTCATCCCCCTCCTGCTTGCCCTGCTGCTGCTGGCACGGCCCACCTGTGCCCAGCCCACCGTACAGTGGGACAAAACCCTGGGTGGTAGTGGAGATGATGTGCTCTATTCCCTACAGCAAACTATGGACGGCGGCTACATCCTGGGGGGAGGGTCTTTGTCCGATGCAGATATAGCCGGTGGGAAAAGCGAGAATAGTCGTGGAGACTTCGACTACTGGGTGGTAAAGCTGGACGCCAACGGCAAGAAAGAA
>JAJTIE010000038.1 GCA_021300195.1 Bacteroidota bacterium
CGCCAGCAGCTGCAGGCGGCTACGGGCCGCTTTCTGCGCACACTGCAGCGGCGGTTTCCGGCGCTGGATAAACCCGGCCAGCAGCTGGAAAGCTGGTATAGCTTGACTTATTCCGGATTTCTGAAAGAGCTCGGCAAGAAGAAAATAGTCCTCGGCCTGGCCGAGGAGGCCGAGTGGGAAGCCTGGTACGAGCAAGAGGCGGCCAGTGCCCGCGCCCTGCAGCAGCAGATAGCGGCTACCGAGCGCGAGATCGACCAGCTGGTATACCAGCTCTATGGCCTTACAGAAGCAGAAATCCGCATCGTGGAGGGTAGCTAGCCCCCGGCAAGCTGCTGCCGCCCCCCAGATAAAGAAAGTACCCTGGAGGGAACACACAGCCAAATCCCTATATTGGGGCTATGAACACTACCCCACCTGGCCCACGCAGGGGCAGCGCCACCGCCCTGGTGATCGTGGCCGCCCTGGGCTACTTTGTGGATATTTACGACCTCATCCTCTTTGGCATGATTGGCCGGCCCAGCCTGGTGGGCATGGGCCTGGGGGATAAGGAAGCCGTGGAGCGCAGCTTTATGCTGCTGCACAACACGCAGATGCTGGGCCTGCTGCTGGGGGGCATCCTGTGGGGGGTGTATGGCGACAGGCGGGGGCGGCTATCGGTGCTATTCGGCTCCATCCTGCTATACAGTGTGGCCAACCTGGCCAATGCCTTTGTAACCAGCATGCCGGCCTATGTAGCCATCCGCTTTGTGGCCGGCATAGGGCTGGCGGGCGAGCTGGGGGCGGGCATTACCCTGGTGAGCGAGGCCCTGCCCAAGGGCAAGCGGGGCTATGGGGCCACCATTGTGGCGGCATTTGGCATGCTGGGGGCCCCGGCGGCCTACCTGGTGGGGCACCAGGCTGCACTGGCAGCCTGGCTGGGGGTGGCCGCCTGGCAGCTTAGCTACCTGATAGGCGGGGGGCTGGGCCTGCTGCTGCTGCTGCTGCGCATAGGGGTGTATGAGAGTGGCATGTATGCCGGCAGCAGGGCGCAGCAGGCACACCAGGGCCGGTTCGACCTACTGTTTCGCAATCGGCGGTGGCTGAAGAAGTATCTGCAGTGCATAGCCCTGGGGCTGCCCACCTGGTACGCTATCGGGATCCTCATCTTCCTGGCCCCCCAGTTTGCCGAGGCACTGGGGCTATCCTTTGCCGTAGATGTGCCCCGGGCTATCATGCTGGCCTACCTGGGCCTGGCTGTGGGCGATGTGCTGAGTGGGCTGCTAAGCCAGCTGCTGCGCAGCCGCAGGCGTGCCGTGGGCCTCTTCCTGCTGCTGTGCCTGCTGGCCGACTATGGCTACCTGCTGCTGCAGGGGCCGCACAGCTCGCCCTTTGTGTTCTACCTGTTCTGCTTCTGCATCGGCCTCAGTGTGGGCTATTGGGCAGTGTTTGTTACCATTGCCAGCGAGCAGTTTGGCACCAACATCCGGGCCACCGTTACCACCACCGTGCCCAACTTTGCACGCGGGGCGCTGGTGCCTATTACCCTGCTGTTTATCTTCTTCCGCTCGGGCCACTACCTGGGCCTGGGCACCCTGGCAGCAGCCCTCATCGTGGGCGGCATCTGCATCGGCCTGGCCCTATGGGCTGTGCGCAGCATGGAGGAAACCTTCTCCAAAGACCTGGACTACCTGGAGGAGCACCTACCCTGACGGGCATGCCCGGGGTGAAATGCGGGGGGCGGACAGGCACCTACACCACCTACACCACCCGCTGTACACTGAAGATGCCCGGCAGGCGCTGCAGGGCTTCGCGGCCCGCGTTCAGCTCCTCCAGGTGCGATACGTAGAGCATCACCGTACCCTCGAACATGCCGTTCTCGGAGCCAATGGTGAAGCTGCGGATGTTTAGCCGCAGCCGGGTGGAGATGACCCGCACAATGTCTATGAGCATCCCCATACGGTCTTGCCCCACTATCTTTAGCCCTCCCAGAAAGAGCATGCCGTCTGTGGGCAGCCACTCGGCCCGCACCTGGCTGGCCTCCTGGCTGGTCATCCACTTCATGGCCTGGGGGCAGCTCACGCGGTGTATCACCGTAGCCCGCAGAAAGGGGTCTTCAAAGCCGGTTATCTCGTCTCCGGGCAGGGGCTTGCAGCAGCTGCTCAGCTGCACCTCCTCGTACTGGCTGTCGGCTATACGCAGCATGCTGCCCGGGCGGTGGTCGGGGTCCTTCTGTATATACTGCTCCAGCTGCTGGGCCTGGGGCACGGGCTCGCCCTCCACTTCTCTAAACTCGTCCAGCCGGTCCTTGTACCGGTTTATAAACTCGAGCAGCCGGGCCGTGTCTATGGTATGGCGGCCCAGGCGGTAGTACAGCTCGTAGATGCTGGGTATGCGGAACTCGGCCAGCAGCAGGCGGATAACCTCGTGGTTTTCGGGTATGCCCATCTGGCCGATTTTCCAGTCAAATATCCGCTTGCCCTTGTCGGCCGTGGCGCGTCGTTCGTCCTTCAGGGCTTCTTTTATCTTGTGCAGGGCGCGGCTGGTTTTCACATAGCTCGTCCATTCTTCCTTGGGCCGCTGCTTGCTACTGGTTATAATCTCTACATGATCTCCGTTGTGCAGCTGGTGGCTCAGGGGCACTACGCGCTGGTTTACCTTGGCCCCTATGCACTGGTGGCCTATGCGGGTGTGTATCTCGTAGGCCATGTCCAGGGCGGTGGCGCCTACGGGCAGCATTTTCAGCTCGCCCTTTGGGGTGAAGACGTAGATCTGCTCGGCCACCACATTGGCCTTCAGGTCGTCTACAAAGTCGAAGGCGTTGGTCTGCCTGCTTTCCAGAAACTCGCGCACCCGTGCCAGCCACTGCTCCATCATGGCATCCTGGCTGGCGTCCTTGTCCTTGTACTTCCAGTGGCTGGCCAGGCCTTTTTCGGCGGCATAGTCCATGCGCTGGCTGCGTATCTGCACCTCCACCCAGCGGCCACCAGGGCCTAGCACGGTGGTGTGCAGGCTCTCGTAGCCATTGCTCTTGGGGCTGCTTATCCAGTCTCGCAGCCGGTCGGGGTGCGGGCGGTACATGCCGGTTACGGCCGAGTATACCCGCCAGCAGTCGGCCTTCTCCAGCTCGCTGCTCTCGTAGTCTTTCTTCAGGATGATGCGGATGGCAAAAATGTCGTACACCTCATCTATGTCCACCTCCTGCTTCTTCATTTTGTTGTAGATGGAGGTAACGCTCTTTACCCTACCGGTTATGGTGCAGGGCACATCCAGGTCTTTTACGCGTGCCTGTATGGGCTTTATAAACTGGCTGATGTAGCGGTTTCGCTTGGTTTTGCTCTCGGCCAGGTGGGTTTCTATCTGCTTGTACACCGCTGGCTCGGTGTACTTCAGGCTCAGGTCTTCCAGCTCCTGCTTTATGTTGTACAGGCCCAGGCGGTGGGCCAGGGGGGCGTATAGATAGATGGTTTCGCTGGCTATTTTCAGCTGCTTTTCGCGCTTCATGTGCTTCAGCGTACGCATGTTGTGCAGGCGGTCGGCCAGCTTCACCAGTGCCACGCGTATGTCGTCGCTCATGGTTAGCAGCATCTTTTTGTAGCTCTCCACCTGGCTGGTGCTACCGGGGTGGAATACCTGGCTGATCTTGGTAAGCCCGTCTACAATCTGGGCCACGTTTTTACCAAACATGCGTTTGATCTGCTTTATCTCGATATGGGTGTCTTCCACCACATCGTGCAGCAGGGCGCATATTATGCTGGTTTTATCCAGCAGGCCCACCTCGGCCACGGCTATGCGGGCCACCTCCAGCGGGTGCAGGATGTAGGGTTCGCCGCTTTTGCGGCGCACATCCTTGTGTAGCTCGGCACTAAACTCAAAAGCCTGGCGGATCTCCTTGCGCTCCTCCTTGGTGGTGAAGGGGTGCGCCGCCTTCATCAGGCGCTTGTAGGCATTCAGGATCAGTTTTCGCTCATCGCGCTGCTGAACCGTGGTGGGGGCAGCCTGGCTGGGAGTGGACATACACAGAAAATTGTATCCTACAAAATACGATAAAAAACCCATAGCGGTTGTTTCTTTTCTTTTTATCTTTGCAGGCCTAATGCGGATGTGGCGAAATTGGTAGACGCGCCAGATTTAGGATCTGGTTCTTTACGGAGTGGGGGTTCGAGTCCCTTCATCCGCACCACCCCAGGGAGGCTGCCGCCAAGAGCAGCCTCCGAAATAAATCAGGCTAAGGGGTTTTTTGACAAACCCCTTGGCCTTTTTTATGGGCAGCCACCCGGCTACTCTGCACCTGGGCACGCTCTTTCAGAAACACCTAAACAGGATACACCTTGAATATCGCCAAAGAAATCAAAGAAGATCAGGTAGGAGTCATCACCGTAACGCTTGCCCCGGAAGACTATGCCGATCAGTTTACGGATCAGCTAAAGAAATACCGCAAACAGGCCCAGCTGCCTGGCTTCCGCCCGGGCACGGTGCCCATGGGCCTGATCCGCAAGCGCTTTGGCCCCAGCCTGCTGTTCGACCAACTGAGCCGAAATGCCATGGACGAGCTGATGAAGTATGTGCAGGCCGAAGAAATGAAGGTACTGGGCCGCCCCTACCTGATGCGCAGCAACCTGACCGATGAGGTGAAAGACGACCTGGAGCAGAATGAATACTTCTTCGAGTTCCAGATGGGTATACAGCCCGATGTAGCGCTGCAGATAGACCAGCTGCCCAAGCTGACCCAATACACCGTAGCCGTGAGTGAGCAGGATGTGGATGAATACATACTAGACCTGCGCTACAAGAGTGGCAGCGTTGCGCCTGCCGAGGCCGTAGCAGACGTGCAGACCCGACGCTATATTGTGCAGACCCAGCTGGAGGAACTGGCTGGCGCAGCGGGCACAGACCCACTGGCAGCAGGCGAGGGCTTCAGCAGCAAGCTCTACATCCACACCCGCTTTGAGCCAAAAGTGGTGAAGAAGCTGGAAGGTGCCAAGCCTGGAGATAGCCTGGAGGTAAAGCTGACAGACCTGTTTGACAGCGAGCACGCTGCCATGAGTGTGCTGGAGATAAGCCACGAATACTACCACGAGCTGGAGACCAAAACCTTCCGCATCACCGTAGAGCAGATAGAGGAGCAGCAGCCTGCCGAAGCCAATGTAGCCTGGTTCAACAAGATGTTTCGCCTGGAAGAAGCCGAGGCCGAGAAGCAGATAAAGGACGAGGCCGACTTCAGGGCACGGGTGAAAGACTACCTGCAGCAGGAGTATACCACCCAGGCCGAGCGTCAGTATGAGGCCGACTTCATCCGCGCCCTACTCAACGCGCACCCCTTCCCGCTGCCCATCAGCTTCATTCGCCAGTTCCTGCTGGATGAGGCCAAGGACGACCGCGAACGGAAGAACATAGACGAGAACCTGAGCAACTACCTGGTAGAGTTTCGCCTGCGCTTCATCTACGATGCCATACTGGCCCAGAACGAAGACCTGAAGGTGAGCGAGGAGCAGGTAAAAGAATCCATCAAGAAGAAGTTCCGCGCCTATATGCAGCCCCTGCAGGCCGCAGAGGGAGAGGATGCTGAGGAGGCAGCCAAGCGACAGACGGAGATGGAGCAGCGCCTGGACCAGCTGGCCGAGTCGTTTGCCCAGAGCCAGGAAATGCTGGAGCGCGAGAGCCGCACCGCCCAGGACGTACGCATCAAAGACTGGCTGCTGGAGACCAAGTTTGAGCTGGAAGCCCGAACCCTTTCAGCCAGCGAATTTAACAAGGCAACCCAGGAACCGGCCCACCACCACTAGGGTTATAGCTGCACCCCTGGGCGGATAACGGGGGCCCCTGCAGCACATGCAGTGTGCCAGGCAGAATGGCCACCCTCCCCCACCGCCCACGGCAGCCTGGCAAAGAACCCGAACGATAGACCGGAAAGCAGTAACGATAAAAACCTTATTCAGCCATAAGACACATGAAAAACGAATTTGAGAAGTACGCGGTGCAGCACCTGGGTATGAGCAGCAATACCCTGCATGACTATAGCAAGAAAATGGGGCCGGTAAACCTGACCCCCTATATCATAGAAGAGCGGCAGCTGAATGTGGCCCAGATGGACGTATTCAGCCGCCTGATGATGGACCGCATCCTCTTCCTGGGTACTGGTGTGGACGACCAGGTGGCCAACATCATTGTAGCCCAGCTGCTCTTCCTGCAGAGTGCTGATGCCAAGAAGGACGTAAGTATCTACATCAACTCGCCTGGCGGCAGCGTGTATGCCGGCCTGGCTATCTATGATGTGATGAACCACATCAGCCCCGACGTGGCCACCATCTGCACCGGCATGGCAGCCAGCATGGGTGCTGTACTGCTGGCAGCTGGCGAAAAGGGCAAGCGCGCCGCACTGCCCCACAGCCGGGTGATGATACACCAGCCCATGAGCGGCACACAGGGCCAGATAAGCGACATGGAGATCGCCCTGAAGGAAGGCCGCAGAATAAAGGAGGAGCTGTACCGCATACTGGCAGTGGCAAGTGGGCAGACCTATGACAAGATATGGGAAGACAGCGACCGCGACTACTGGATGATAGCCGAAGAGGCCAAGGCCTATGGCCTGGTAGACGAGGTGATAGGCCACAACCCCGAGAAAAAGAAATAGAACAGCAAACAACCCATCGTTTTGGCCAAAAAAGTAAGTACCGGATCGTCCGCTTTTTGCAGCTTCTGTGGCAGGAGTAGCGAGGAGGTGGCCATGCTGATAGCCGGCATGAGCGAGTCATACATTTGCAACTATTGTATAGACAATGCCTACCACCTCATCAAACAAGAACTGCTGCTGGAAGACGCGAGTGGGCTGGAGCAGATCAGCTTCGAGCACTTTCGCCCCAAAGACATGCATAAGCGCCTGGACGAGTACATCATAGGCCAGGAAGATGCCAAGCGTGTGCTCAGTGTAGCCGTATACAACCACTACAAGCGCCTGCACCACCTGGCAAAGCATCCCGAGGACGAGGTGGAGCTGGAAAAAAGCAACATCCTGCTGCTGGGGCCTACCGGTACAGGAAAAACCCTGGTAGCCAAAACGATAGCCCGTATGCTAAAGGTGCCCTTCTGCATAGCCGATGCCACGGTGTTTACCGAGGCGGGCTATGTGGGCGAAGATGTGGAGAACCTGCTGGTGCGCCTGCTACAAGCCGCAGACTATGACGCAGCGGCTGCCGAGCGCGGCATTGTGTACATAGACGAGATAGACAAGATTACCCGCAAAAGCGACAATCCCAGCATTACCCGCGATGTGAGCGGCGAGGGCGTACAGCAGGCCCTGCTAAAGATACTGGAGGGAACCGAGGCCAATATACCCCCAAAAGGTGGGCGCAAGCACCCCGACCAGAACTATGTGAAGATTAACACCCGGAACATCCTGTTTATATGCGGCGGTGCCTTCGAGGGGATAGACCGCATAATCAGCAAGCGGGTAAACCTGCAGCGCGTAGGCTTTGTAACCGAAGAGAAGCGCCAGCTGGCCGAAAAGCAAAACCTGATGAAGCTGGTACAGCCCATTGACCTGAAGCGCTTTGGCCTGATACCCGAGCTAATAGGCCGCCTGCCCATCATCACCCACATGAACCCGCTGGATGCAGCGGCACTGCGTGCCATCCTGACGCAGCCCCGAAATGCCATCGTAAAGCAGTATATGCGCCTGATGGAGCTGGAGGGCATCCGCCTGCACATAGAGGAAGCGGTGCTAGACCATGTGGTGGAGCGTGCCGTGGCACTGGAGCTGGGTGCACGTGGCCTACGCTCCATTATGGAGCATATCATGACAGACCTGATGTATGAGCTACCAGGCTCAGGCATTACCGAATACACCCTGCAGCTACACTATGTGCAGGAGCGCCTGGCACGCCTGATGGCATCACAGGAATACCGGCAGGCCTCATAGGGGCTTTTAGCAGCACCCGCTACTACCCCGTAGGAGAAACCTGCCTGTATGCAGGGACATGGGGCTACTGGATGCGCTTTTTCCTCACGACTTTTTTCCCACGCACGGACACACTGCCAGGCTAGCCGCGCAGGGCAGCAGCCAGGGTATAGAGGGCAATGCCGGCAGCCACACTTACATTCAGGCTGTGCTTGGTGCCCCACTGGGGTATCTCCAGGGCCAGGTGGGCCAGTGGGAGCAGGCTTTCGCTCACGCCCTGTACCTCGTTTCCTACCACCAGGGCCAGGGGCTGGTGGCCCTGCGGGGGCCGATAGGCTGCCAGAGGGAGGCTGGCATCGGTCTGCTCCAGCAGGGCTATGGTGTAGCCCCGATCCCTCAGCCCGGCTACCGCCAGCACCACATCCTGCTCATATCTCCAGGGTACGGTCTGCTCTGCCCCCAGTGCCGCCTTGTAGATATCCCTGTGTGGGGGGCAGGCACTGATGCCACACAGCAGGATGCCCTGTAGGGCAAAGGCATCGGCAGTGCGAAAGAAGGCCCCAATGTTGTGCATACTCCGCACATTGTCTGCCACCAGCAGCAGGGGCAGCCTGGGCTGGTGGGCAAATGTGGCCGCATCGGGGCGGCCCAGGGCATCGGCTTGCTTTTTCCGCATAGGGCAGAGGAGGGGCACTGGGGTTATCGTCTTCCGGGCCTGTTCGGGGCCCTTAGCAGCCACATGGCATAGATGTGCAGCGAGGGGTAAAGGGCCTTGGTAGCATTCTCCAGGCCCAGGCCCGGCAGGTAGCGGCTGGGCAGGCGGGGGGTATCGGCATCGGGCTGCAGGCCCCCGGTGGCAGTTATCCGGTCTGGCTGGGTTCGGCTCATCAGGTAAGACATGCGGGGCATAAGGCCGATGCCAAACGAACCCCAAAAATGTGTGAGCAGAACATTCATTTCCAGCCCATAGGCCAGCTGCCGATAAGGGCCAAAACGGCGCTCCAGCCGCGCGGGGCTATGGGCAGCGGTATAGTGGTTCTCCTCGGCAAAAACGGAGACAAATGGCCCCGCCCCCAGGGATAGCCGGTCGTAAATCTGGTAAAACAGCAGGGGCTTCAGGTAGTATCCGTTGGCCCGGTAGTCATTGCCCGTTTCGGGCACCTGGCGGCGGTAGTGTGCATAGCCGGCGTTTAGGGCCAGCTGCAGGTCGGTAGCGGTTTGGTATCGGGCTATGCCATCCAGGGCCAGCATCTGGCTCTCGCCCAGGTTCAGGTAGTTCTTGGTGGGGTCTAGCCCCAGCAGCCAGTCGCCAGGGCGGGTGCGCTGCGCCTGCGCCAGGGCTAGCAGGCCAGGCAGGCTAATCCAGATAAAAAATACGCAGGGTCTCATCGCTTACTTTTGCGTCCGCAAAGGTGTGCCGCAGGATGCGCAGCTCCTTAAATTCAGTTACAAACCCGCAGTCCTTGTCTACCAGGCGCTCCTGCACCGTATAGGCCAGCCATAGGGTATCCAGCACGCCATCGCGATTGAAATAGTAGGTAAGCTGCGTACGCTGCCAATCTAGGGGCAGTGTAGCACCGTCCGTATCGCCGGTATAGAAGGGGGGCTCGGCCAAAATACCCAGCGCATCCAGTAGCGTATCTGCCCGTTCTACAAAAAGAAGGGGCTGCACCGGATTTCTGGGCTGCCTTACAATGCTGACAGGGATGATGCTAACTGGTGGGGGTGCCTGGTAGGAGCAGCCCGATTCGCAACCTGCAAGCAGCCACAGCACGGGGATAAGCCCGAAACCCAAAAGCAGCCGGAAAAGCCTGGATGGAAGCCATGGTAGCAGCAGATGCCCACACATGGTACAAATGTACCGGAAAGACTCAAGAAAAATGGTCTCGCAGGCATGAAACCTGTTCCTCTATGTCCGTGCGCAAGGCGGTTTTTACCAGCTCGAATTGCGCTACATCACTCCGATATTCGGCCAGGGTGCGGGCTATGTCGGATATCTCTGCTGCATCCTCCCACTCAAGCAGCATGGGCACCAGTTTTGCACCAGCCCGGGTCCACCCGATACAGACCAGATAATGTGGAAGCATGCAGTAGGCGCGCACTTCATTTCCCTCTTGCTTATAGTAAAACTCCGGCAGAATTGTTTTCATTGATTCGAGTGGCGCAAACCTGCCCCATGCTGGGTTTACAATCATGTTGTGTTGTGGACGTGGAGGTAGCTGCGGGGATGCAGCTACATCATTCTAGCACCCAAAGCTAATCTATTTAGAAAACATAAACAACTAAAATGCGAAGCAGAATACGCCCTGATACCCGGGTTACACTCAAAAGGATTATCTGCTACCGCTTGCCGTGTGTGCACACCGCCTATGTGGCAGCGCACAGCGCTCGCCTATACAGCCAGGCCGCTGTGGCACCCCTGGGCATGGGCCCGGATCACTTCACCCGAAGTGTAACCTTGCCTACGCTGATGGTATCTCCTGGTTTCAGGCTAGCCCTTTCCACCTGCATGCCATTTAGCATCAGGCCGTTTGTGCTGCCCAGGTCCTCTATCCACCAGCTGCCGCCCTGCTGGCGGAGCAGGGCATGCCGGGCGCTTACGGTGGCATGGGGCAGGGTAATGTCGTTTTCGGGCGTGCGGCCCAGCGTGAGCGTGTAGCCCGCCAGTACGAAGCAGAGGTGCTCTCCGGCTATCTCGGCCTCCAGCTGCTGTGGTGCCGGGCTGGTGCCGGGTGGTAGTGGCTGCGCCACCTGGCCACTGGGCTGCTGCTGCACGGTGCCTATTTTCTGGCTGGCCTGCTGGTGCCACTGCTGCTCCTGCAGGGCCTGTAGCCGGCTGCGCCTGTGCCTGCGCACGTAGGCCGAAACAAGTAGCAGCAGGATGCCCCCGCCACCCGCCAGGATGAGGTATAGGCTGTAGCGCTGTAGCAGGCCGCCATTGGCCCGCGCCCGGTAGGAGGCACGAGCGGCCAGGTAGGGCACTGTGCAGGCGTGCTCCTCGCGGTATAGTACCAGTGCCTGGTGGGTTTCTCCATCCTCGCGCTCATCGCTGCTGAAGCGGATGCGTAGCCGATAATCGCCCCGCTGCGGCTGGCTGTCTGTACTGCCCAGCACATTCTCCAGGGCAGCCGTAAGGCCACTCAGGCTACGGGTAGTCCGGTACTTGCCCTGGGTGCCGGCACTTAGCTCCTTCAGCTGGTCTGCCACCTGGGCCTGCTGGCCGCGCAGCACGATGCTGTGTATGGGGATATCGGCATCCTGGGCGTAGGCCCGTAGTGCGGATAAGTCCGGGTCTCCGGCAGCGCGGCCCGAGGCGACACTGAGCACCAATAACTCAGAACGCAATTCCTGCTTGTGGGTGCCGAGCCAGCGTGCAGCCTGGTCTACCCGCGTTAGCAGGGTGTAGGCCCGGTTGGTGTCCGGGTTGGAATACAGCCGATTGAGCGCAGTGGTATAGCGCTCGGCATCGGCTGTAGGCTCTTGCAGGATCGAAAAGCCGGTATCGCGCTGGGCGGTGAAGTAGGCCATGCCGATGGCCGTGTGCCCAGGCACCCGCTCCAGGGTAGTTTTCAGGGCCTTTTTCAGGCTGAGCAGGTCTTCGCCCGCAGCGGCCGGGCTGGCCTCTATCAAGATAAGCACTTGCCGAGACACGGTGGCGGAGGCGGGCCTGGCTAGTACCTGTAGCTCGAAGGGATAGGGGCGATCGCCAGACTTTACCACAAAATCTTCGCGCACGGGCTCTGCTGCCAGGTCGCGCAGCTCTATCTCGGCATCTATGGTGGGGAATGCCGTGTCTTGCACGGATAGTAGCCGCAGCTGCTGGCCGTACAGGGCGTGGCAGCCACCCATGCACAGAAGCAGCAGAAGTATGTGCCTGCCGATCATGGAGATCAAATTTATCGGATTAAAATCCACGGAGCAATAACCAAAGATGGAGATCCGGCGGGCTGCAAGGTATAGGGTGGTGCCTATGCTAGGCGAGCTCAAAGTTTTCGACCAGCAGGCGCAGGCCCTCCTTAAAGCCTACAGCAGGCTCATAGTTCATTAGCTGCCGGGCTTTGGTAATGTCTGCACGGCTGTGCTTTACATCGCCCGGGCGCGGGTGGCCAAAGGTGGGCTGCACCTGGGTACCCAGTATCTCATTCAGGGCATCTACCAGCTCTATCAGCGTGAAGCTGCCACCGCAGGCAATGTTCATTACCTGGCCGCCCAGGCCTTCGGTTTCGCAGGCCAGCAGGTTGGCCGCCACATTGTTGGCCACGTAGGTAAAGTCTCTGCTCTGGCTGCCATCGCCGTGGATGAGGGGGGATTTACCAGCCTGAATAAGCTTCAGGAAGAGCGGAATAACGGCAGAATACTGGCTATTTGGGTTCTGGCGAGGGCCAAACACGTTGAAGTATCGTAGGGCCACGGTTTGCAGGCCAAACAGGTCGTGGTACACGCGGCAGTAGTACTCGCCCGTCAGTTTGCTGATGGCATAGGGGCTCTTGGGATTGGGCTTCAGCTCTTCATGCTTGGGGCTTACCTCGCTATCTCCGTACACACTGCTGCTGCTGGCATATACAAAGCGCTGCACCCCCACCTCCAGGCTGGCCTGCAGCAGGTTCAGGGTACCGTTTATGTTTACGTTGTTGCTGGTAATAGGGTCGTTTATGCTGCGGGGCACCGAGGGGAGGGCCCCCTGGTGCAGCACATAGTCCACCCCCTCTACCGCCTTGCGCACAATGTGGTAGCTACTGATGTCGCCTTCTATCAGTTCCACGTCTTTCAGAAAAGGAAGCAGATTTTCGCGTCGGCCGGTGCTGAAGTTATCAAGTATCCGTACCTGGTGCCCACGTTTCAGTATTTCCTTTGCCAGGTTGATGCCAATAAAGCCGGCACCGCCGGTAACCAAATAAGTAGCCATAGGGGCGAAGTTAGCAAATCAGTGGGAATAGCGTATGTGCTCGATAATGGGCTCGTAGCCCGATAGGCGGAGCATGATGTTTACCGTAGTGGCCACGTCCTGCTCGCAGTAGTGGGCTATGCGGGCCAGGTCCTCCTCCTGCCAGTACACGCGGCTTACTTGCGATCCATCTATATCACCCTTGGGCGAGGGAATGCCCAGCAGCTCGGCCAGTAGCTCCAGGGCGGTAAAGCTCTTGTAGTCGCCAAACTTCCACAGCTCCATGGTGTCTACGTGCGGCACGTCCCAGGGCTTCATCCCGTACAGGTTGAACACATAGGGCAGGGGCAGCAGGCCGTGTACCAGGCAGCGCCGGGCCAGAAAGGGTACGTCAAACTCCTTGATGTTGTGGCCGCACAGCCGCTGCCAGGTGTACTGGTTGGGGCCCACGTGCTCATGCAGTAGCTGCACCAGGCTAGCCAGCAGCGTGCGCTCGTCGGTGCCGTAGTAAGACTTTAGCCGGATTTCTACCGGCTGCTGCTGCTGCACCACCAGGTAGCCGATGGAGACGCACACCACCCTGCCAAACTCGGCCGGTATGGCGGCCCGATCGTAGTAGGCAGCCTCGGCCTGCTCGGGCGTAGGGGGTTCATCCAGGCGCAGCTCGCGCCGGGCACGGCGGGCCCAGTGCTTCTTCATCACCTCGCTCAGGTCGTTATAGTCTGCCAGGCCGTGGGCAGTTTCTATGTCGATAAAGAGCAGGCGCTCCAGGTCTTTGAGCGGCAGCATGCCTATTCTTTGTCTTTGGCAAACTTACCGGTCTTGGCCAGCTGGATGGCGTCGGGCATAAGGGCCAGCCCCTTCTGGAACACATCGTCGGCCTGGAGGATAACGGGCCAAAAGCCGTCGTCGTTGTAGTAGGCGCGGCCTATCTGGGCCTTCAGGTTGTTGCGTATAAAGCGTTCGCTCTTAACATAGCCGGCCTGCACATAGGGCACCCCATGCTCTACGGCAAAGGTGGTAAAGTCGTTTATCAGCGCCTTGTCTACCTGAAAGCCCGTGGAATAGGCACGGCCCGTAGGGTAGGTGGTGGCTAGGCCGGGGTGCGTGTCTTTGTAGCGGTAGGCAAAGGTCTCGAATATGCGGCTCTTGATCAGGTTGGTCAGGTACTCGCTGGTTTCGCTGGTGTCGGTGGGCACAAACACATCGGGCAGGATGCCGCCGCCGCCGTACACCACCCGTCCGGCATCGGTCTTGTACTTCAGGCTGTCGGGCAGGTTTATCTTGCTTTCGTCAAAGGCTTCACCGGTTTCGTAGCGGTCGTAGGCCTCCTGTTCGTACTCTTCGGTATGGCCAGGCACATAGGGCTTCTGTATACAGCGCCCGCTGGGGGTAAAGTAGCGGCTAACTACTACGCGTATGGCTGATCCGTCGGACAGGGTGTACTGCTGCTGCACCAGCCCTTTGCCAAAGCTGCGGCGGCCAACCACCAGGCCCCGGTCGTGGTCTTGCACGGCCCCGCTCACAATCTCGCTGGCCGATGCGCTGCCCTGGTTGATGAGCACTACCAGCCCACCCTGCTCAAAGTCGTTTATGCGGCTACTGGCCTCGTGGCGGCTCATGCTGCTGGGTATGCGTCCTTCGGTGTACACAATCAGCTGGCCCTGTTTCAGGAAGAAATCCGTCATCTGCGTAGCCTGATACAGATAGCCGCCCGGGTTGTTCCGCAGGTCCAAGATCAGGTTTTTCAGGCCCTGGCGCTTCAGTTTCAGCAGGTGCTCTACAAACTCCTGATAGGTAGTCTCGCTAAACCGGTTTACCTTGATGTAGCCATTTTCGTTATCGATCATGTAGCTATAGTCTACCGCATACAGGGGGATCTTGTCGCGCTCTATCTCAAACAGGATGGGCTTCTTGATGCCCAGTCGCTTGATCTCTACCTTCACCTTTGTGCCCTTGGGGCCACGCAGGCGGCGTATCACATCGTCATTGGTCAGGCCTACGCCAGCTATCCGCTCCCCGTCTACCGAGATGATGCGGTCTCCGGCCTGGATGCCCACTTTCTCGCTTGGGCCACCGGATATGGCGGTTACTACATACAGCGTATCCTCTACAATGTTAAACTCGATGCCTACCCCCTCAAAGGCGCCCTGCATATTCTCGTTCACACTCTGCATATCCTTCAGGGGTATGTAGAAGGTATGCGGATCCAGGCCCTCCAGCATGCCTTTTATGGCATCCTCGGTCATTTTTTCCGGATTCACTTCCTCAAAGTAATTGGCAGCTACCTTGTAGTACACCTCCTCCAGTTTGCGTATGGCACGCTGCTCTCGGGTTTCCAGCTTCAGGTTAAAACCAACCAGCATACCCACCATTACAAGCATAATGGCAGACAGGGGATACAGGATACGGGGTGACATGTAGTGTGGTATCTTTGGAATGGGACGTAAACGTCGGTATAAACCTCGAAAATACAAAAATAGCTCCGTACCCATGCCCATCCTGTACCACAATAACCGCACGGGCGAAGCGGGTAAAGGCCAAAGCTGCCTATCTTTGTGCATGGAGGTGAATACGGCGGGGCAGAACTGGACCCTGAATAAGGCCGATGAGGCACGCTGGCAGCGGCTGATGCAGCTGCTGGAGCCCCGATTTGGCGGCCAGAAGCTAAAGCTGGAAGCCCTGCTGCTACTCATCGGGATGCGCGAGCGGGGACTGGGGCACGAGCCGATAGAGCGGAACGAGAAGATGGACCTGATGCACGTAGGCCTATGCACCATCCTGGCCCCGGCTGGCTACTACCAGCCTATGGCACCCGATGCTGAGGGCTGGCCACAGTGGGAGCTGGCAAAGCCCCTACCCTTTCTGGACCTGTTCAAGCAGGTAAACTTCCTGCGCCACCACCTGCTCCAGTATTTCGAAGCGGTCTTTCCGGAAGAACTGACAGCCTGAAGGACATGCCGACTACACCTGGTACGCAACATCCGGGCCCTACGGCCGCTTAGCCTACCCCAAAACACGAACCCGACACGAAGCATGCGCCTGGAACTCAGCAAGAAATTCTCCTTCGAGGCAGCACACTGGCTGCCCTGTTTTCCCGAGGGGCACAAGTGCCGGCGCATGCATGGCCACAGCTTTGTGGTAGAGGTATTTGTGCAAGGCCAGATGGTGGCCGAGCAGGGCTACTTGATAGACTATGCCGAGATAAAAGCGATTGTAAAACCGCTGATAGACCAGCTGGACCACTATGTGCTGAACGAGGTGGGAGACCAGCTGCGGGAACCCCTGCTGCAAAACCCGACGAGCGAGAACCTGGCAATCTGGTTTTACTGGCAGCTAAAACCCCGGCTACCCCTGCTGCACCACATTCGTGTGTTCGAAACTTGCACCAGTAGCTGCACCTATTTTGGCGATTAATGCCTTAATTGCGCGTATTACACTTTAACCAATCCCTACCTATGAAACTGGAAACGTACATCAAGATTGTAGACCGTGCAATAGAGAAAATGGGCATCAGCCTGAAAGACTACAAGGTGGCCGAAAACCAGTGGGTGTACATAAAGGGCAGTGCCTTTACCCTGGTAGAGGTAGGCAGCTACACGCACGACGGCAAAGAGCGCGGCTATATACAGGCCTTTGCCCCCATCTGCCAGATGCCCGAGGAGAACACAACCGATTTTCTGCTGGAAGTAATGAAGCTGAACCACGGCATGCGCGGCACCTTCTTTGCCCTGCACCGAGACATTGTGGTAATGAAGATGGTGCGGGACGTAGTGGGCCTGGACGACAGCGAGGTACAAAAGATGATTACCTACATTGGCCGGATGGCTGACAAACTGGACAACCCGCTGAAGAAGGTGCACGGCGGGGCCGATGTGGACGTGAACCTGAGCCTGATGACCGAGATAGCACAGGCAGCACCCGTAGCCCTGTAGGCACAGCGGCCGGCTGCATTCCGCTTGATGTATCCGTTCATCCCGGGTGAATTACGCCTTGGTACTATGTTTAGCGGTATGAAAAAACTATCAGATTTAAAACTCCGACACATTTTTGACATAAAGCCTAGTACGGACTACGAGCGTACCGAACAGGGCATTCAGGAAGGCATCAGCATCCGGGGCTTCAATATGTGGATGCTGCTATGCGCCGTGGTGCTGGCCAGCATAGGCCTGGATACCAACAGCCCGGCTGTCATTATAGGTGCCATGCTTATCTCGCCCCTGATGGGGCCCATCTTGGGCATTGGTTTCAATGTAGCCACACAAAATAAGGCTGAGCTGATACGTAGCCTGTACAACTTTGGGATTGCCACGGCACTGAGCCTGCTGGCTGCGCTACTGTACTTCAGCCTGTCGCCCCTGGCCGAGGTAACCGAGCAACTGGAGCTGCGCGTGCAGCCCACGTTTCTGGACGTGCTGATCGCCCTGTTTGGCGGCCTGGCAGGCATTATAGCCCAGAGCCGAAAAGGCATTGTAAACGCCATACCAGGCGTGGCCATAGCCACCGCCCTCATGCCCCCCCTGTGTACGGCAGGTTTTGGCCTGGGCACTGGTAGATGGGAGTTTTTTGCGGGTGCCATGTACCTGTTCCTGATCAATACGTTTTTCATCTCCTTTGCCGCATTCCTCATCATACGCCTGCTGGGCTTTCCACAGCAGCACTACGTAAGCGAGCGTGTACGCCGGCGGGTAACCATCTGGATTGGGCTATTCTCGCTGCTCTTTGTTGCGCCCAGCGTCTATTTCCTGGTGCGCAGCATACAGTACAACCGCTACCAGAAGGCCGTAAACAATTTTGTTCAGACCCAAATCAATATCCGCAAGCATCCGGTTATCGAGCATAAGCTGGTGAAGGGAGACACCAACCTGTGCCAGATCTACACCTTTGGACAAGGTATAGGCCCGGATGAGCAGCAGCAGTTGCAGAAGAAGCTGGACAGCCTGCATCTTTTCCCCACACGGCTAGAGTTTGTGCATAGCTACAGCCTGGAGGGCAGCCAAGACCTGAACCAGGTACTGGAGGGGCACCAGCAAAAACAGGCGCAGTGGGCGGAGCTAAACCAGAGCCTGCTACAGCTGGCCGATAGCCTGGAGGCCGTGCTGCTGGATACCGCCAGCTTCGGCCAGATGCAAGCCGAGATCAAGGCTGCCTTCCCCGAGATTGAGCAGCTAACCTTTGCCCGCCAGGCCATAAACAGCCAGCGGACTACTGCCATCATGCCCCTGTGTGTCGCATACTTTGCTGCCCGCACCGCGCCCATGGAGCGCAAAAAACTGGCCGAGAAGCTGGAGAACTACCTGAAGCTGCGGCTGGGCGTGCCCGAGCTGATCCTTATACCGGTATAGGCCAGCCGCGCCGGATGAGGGCAAACACGCTGTAGTTCACAATATCCTCATAGCCGGCATCCACCCCCTCGCTCACGCGGGTTTCGCCCTGGTGGTCTTCTATCTGCTTAATGCGCAGCAGCTTCATCAGGATCAGGTCTGTAAAACTGGCGGGGCGCATGTAGCGCCAAGCCTCGCCATAGTCGTGGTTCTTCTTCAGCAGCGTGCTGCGTATGGCCGCCACCTGCGCATCGTACAGGCCCAGCACCTCGGCCACCGGTGCCCGAAGCGGCTGTAGCACATCGCCCTGTGGCTGCAGCTCGGGCTGGCGGTGCAGGATCAGCGCCATCACGCAGTAGTTAATAATCCCCACATATTCGGGCTCAATGCCCTCTCCCACCCGGCTCTCCCCCTTTATCTCCAGGGTACGTATGCGCTTGGCCTTGATAAAGATCTGGTCTGTCAGGCTCGGCAGGCGCAAGATGGTCCAGGCAGCACCATAGTCTTCTGTCTTTTGCGCAAATAGCCTGCGGCAGCTAGCTACAATGGCATCAAATTGCGCTTCGGTATCGGGGAGATTAGCCATGGGAGGGTAAAAATACTCGCTGTTGGGCGTTGTTTGGCACAAAGTTAGGGTTTCTGGTGTGCCGCCATACCTATAGAAACAAGTACCAGGCCGGGCCTAATCCGCGCCCACCATACGAATGCCGGGCAGGGGCCGGGCCGTAACACTGGGATGCTGAAACCAAAGCATGCCTGTGTGTATGTATGAACGGGTTCCTTTTTTTAGTAGCATTGTGCTGGCAAGTGCTTCCGTAAACTAAATCCACCCCCCTTATACCCCAATACCTATGAAATATGTACAACTTGTGCTACAAATCCTGCTAGGAGCTGCATTTGTGGTGTTCGGCCTTAACTTTTTTCTAGACTTTATGCCTAAACCCGAGATGAACAAGATGGCATCCGATTTTTTTGCTGTCATGGTGGGTAGTGGTTATATGGGCGTGGTGAAGGTACTGGAGATACTGGGCGGGCTCTTGCTGCTCAGTGGGCGGTTTTCGGCAGCAGGCCTCGTGGTGCTTACGCCGATTATCGTGAATATCGTTCTGTTTCACGTATACATCCAGCAGGATGGGCTTGAAATGGCCCTCGCCTTTTTGGCAATTGATGTTGTCTTGATTGCTGCACAGTGGCACAAGTTCAAATCGATCCTGCGGTAATTCCCGGACAGTAATGGGTAGATGTACAGGTGTGTATAGGAGGAGGCGATGACACTGGAAGAAGCCATCAAGACTGCGAAGTTCAAGGATATTTACCACCGGGGCGTGGTAAACATCCTGTATGTGGCCTCGCTCATCCGCAGGCACCAGGCCCAGCTGCTGAAGGCGTATGACCTCACCGTACCACAGTTCAACGTACTACGCATCCTGCGGGGTAGCCACCCCACCCCCTGCACCGTGCGGATGATAGCCGAGCGCATGATAGAGGAAAGTAGCAATGCCAGCCGCGTGGTGGACAAGCTGAAGGAAAAAGGCCTCGTAACCCGCTTCACCTCCGAACTGGACCGCCGCCTGGTAGACATAAACGTAACAGAGAAGGGCCTGATCCTGCTGGGCAAGATCGACCTGGTGTTTGGCAGCCTGCACTGCCATGTAGAACAGATACTGACGGAGCATGAGGCGCATAAGCTAAATGAGCTGCTAGACAGGTTTGCCGCCGCGTCAGAAACAATGCAGGATGATGCACCACCGCGTTAACCACCACCACACATGGGTATGACAGACGCACCTCAGGTTTCAATTGTGATTCCGGTATACAACGAAGCGGAATCTCTGCCCGAACTGCTAAGCTGGATAGACCGGGTGTGCACAGCGCACCAGCTGAGCTACGAAACCATCCTGGTAGACGATGGCAGCCAGGATGCCAGCTGGGCGGTGATACAGGAGCAGCAGGCCCGCTACGCTAGCCTGCGGGCAGTGCGCTTTCAGCGCAACTATGGCAAGAGTGCTGCCCTGAATATCGGCTTTCAAAAGAGCCGGGGCCAGGTGGTGATAACCCTGGATGCCGACCTACAGGATAGCCCGGACGAGATACCCGAGCTGGTGCGCATGATCCGCACAGAGGGGATGCACCTAGTAAGCGGCTGGAAGCAAAAGCGCCACGACCCCCTGGGCAAGCGCCTGCCCAGCAGGTTTTTCAACTACACCACCCGCCTGATAACCGGCATACAGCTACACGACTTTAACTGTGGCCTGAAGGCCTATGACCACCAGGTGGTAAAAAGCATAGAGGTATACGGCGAGATGCACCGCTACATCCCCTACCTGGCCAAGAGTGCGGGCTTTGGGCGCATAGGCGAAAAAGTAGTGCGCCACTACCCACGCAAGTTTGGCTATAGCAAGTTTGGCTTTGAGCGCTACCTGAATGGTTTTCTGGACCTGCTCTCCGTTAGCTTTATGGCTCGGTTTGGCCGCAAGCCCATGCACTTCTTTGGTGTGTGGGGCACGCTCTCCATGCTGCTGGGCTTTGGCATTACCCTCTGGCTGGTGGTGCAGAAGGTGCTGTATGCCACGGGTGTGCTGGGTGTGGGCTTCCGCATGCGCGATGTGGTAGACCAGCCCCTGTTCTACATGGCCCTTGCGCTCGGTGTTATCGGCGTACAGTTGTTTCTGGCAGGCTTCATAGGCGAGCTGGTGGCGCGTAGCGCTGCCGACCGGAACCAGTACCTCATTCGCGACGAGATCTCCTGACGGACCCATGCAAGAAGAGGGGGTAATCAAATACCAGTGCCACCATAGGCCAGGCACGCTGCCCGTGGCCGACCTGCTGTCCCTCCACGAGCTTCGCCAGCACTTCTATCAGCTGGGTGGCATAGGCTACGATAGCCTGCACCAGGTGGGCTATGGCAATGCCAGCGTGCGGGTAGCCCAGGGCTTTATCATCACAGCAAGCCAAACCGGCCACCTGCCGGCCCTGTCGGGCGAGCACCTTAGCTGGGTATACCGCTGCGCACCCAGCCAGAATGAGCTGTGGTGCCAGGGCCGGTACCCGGCCAGCAGCGAGGCCATGACCCACCACAGCATATACGAAACCCGGCCCGAGGTACAGCTTATTGCACACATACACCACCCAGCCTGCTGGCAGCAGGGCCTGCACAGGCTGCCCACCACACCCGCAGATGTGGCCTACGGCACACCCGAGATGGCCACCTGTGTAGCAGCACTGCTAGGCCGCCACACCGCTATACCCGGGCTTTTCCTTACAGCCGGGCATACCGACGGTGTGTTTGTCTATGCCCAAAGCCTGGAGGAGCTACTGAGCTACTGGGAGGCCCGCTACCCAGGCTAAAAGCCTGTACCCAAGATCCTGAAGAAAATTGCCTGGGCGGGGGCCACCGGCTTCAGCATAAATAGCTATTTTCGTGCTCCATTAGCCGAACGCATATAAAACGCACATAAACCAAAGACCAATGGCCGAATTGCAGTTCCGAGAAGCGCTACGCAGTGCCCTGCGCGAAGAGATGTTGAAAGACGAGCGCATCTTCATCATGGGTGAAGAGGTGGCCGAATACAACGGCGCCTACAAGGTAACCGAGGGCCTGCTGACTGAATTTGGACCCGAGCGGGTGATAGACACCCCGATTGCCGAGCTGGGCTTTGCCGGCATAGGCGTAGGGGCCGCCATGGCAGGCCAGCGCCCCGTGGTAGAGTTTATGACCTGGAACTTTGCCCTGCTGGCCATCGATGCCATCATCAACTCTGCCGCCAAGATGCGCCACATGAGCGCAGGCCAGTTTGGCTGCCCCATCGTATTCCGGGGCCCTACCGGCAATGCCGGGCAGCTGGGCCAGCAGCATAGTCAGAACTTTGAAAACTGGTATGCCAATACCCCGGGGCTGAAGGTAGTGGTACCCAGCACCCCACGCACCGCAAAGGGCCTGCTCAAGGCGGCCATCCGGGATGAAAACCCCGTCATCTTCATGGAAAGCGAGCTGATGTATGGCATGAAGGGCGAGGTGCCAGATGTGGAAGACTACACACTACCCATTGGGAAAGCAGAGATAGCCCGGGCCGGAAAGGACATCACCCTCATCACCTTCGGCAAAATGTATCACACCGTGCTGGAGGCAGCCCGGGAGCTGGAAAAACAGGGCATAGATGCCGAGGTAATAGACCTGCTGAGCGTACGCCCCATAGACTACGACACCATCCTGCAGAGTGTGCGCAAAACCAACCGCGCCCTGGTGATAGAAGAGGCATGGCCCCTGGGGCAGCATCAGCAGCGAGCTGGCCTACCAGATACAGCGCCACGCCTTCGACCACCTGGATGCGCCCGTACTGCGTGTAACCAACCGCGATACCCCCCTGGCCTACGCCCCTACCCTACTGGAGGAATGCCTGCCAAACCCCGAGCGCATTATACGGGCCACACGCGCCAGCCTGTACCTGGACTAGTAAGCTGAATACACTACTCCCACTGCGTTTCGCAAAAATAGTTGAAGCCTGCTGTACCGTTGTGCTTCGTATGCGCGTTCACAGGATTGAGGACAATTCCTACTCCTATTCCCTTATTTCTATGAGATTAAACTTGGCGCTTTTCATTTTCGCAGTCTCCCTGGTGGCATCGGGCTGCAGTGTGCCCGAAGATGCCGAGGTACCCAAGTGGGAGGCCGAATTCCTGACCCCTGTACTGAAATCTGAGTTCAATCTGGGCGACATACTCAGCCTGGCCAAACTAGATATTGCCGGAAACTACAACCTCAATACACTGGGATATGGCGGGATACCGGTTGTGATTCCGCCGGTAAGCGGGCAGAATCGGGGACCATTTCCTCAGACAATCACGAACGACTTCGAGTCGGTAACGCTAGACTCGGCCCGGATAAAGCTCAGCATCACGAACAATAACCCGGTGAACCTGCGGGCAGGCACCGCCCTGGTGCTAGTTAACTCGGACGGAGAAACCGTGTACACCCTGGTGCTACCCCGAAACCTGGCACCGGGCCAGAGCTATGCCGATAGTGCCAAGGTGGCCAATGTACGCTATACCAAAGAGATGCGCCTGTCGATCAATAACTTTGGCACCGATGGATCTGGCGGACAAGTGGTGCAAACCACCGGAGTCGGACTAAGTGTACAGTATGAGGTGACCAACATAATCGTAAAGGAGATTGAGTTTCCGGCACTCAAAACCGTCCCTTTTTCGCTTACCCAGGCGGCAGACATCAACATTGATTATATAGAGGAGTACAGCCCGGAAGGCTTTCTGATTACCAAAATAACCAACCGCACCAATTCTGTCATTACCGTCAATGTACTGTTCAAAACCGAAGAGAACGGGGCTCCTTTCGACAGCCTGTTTGCCACCCGGCTGCAGGTAGGCCCAGGCAGTGCGGCACTACCCGGCATAAGCCGCGACACCGTGGCCGTAAACCGGGCGCGGTATGAGAGTATCACCAAAAATACCCGCTTTGTAGAGATAAGGGGACGCACATCCATCCCACCGGGGGCCAGCACACGCACCTTCACGCTGAACGAAACCCTGGTGGTGCAAATCATTGGAGATGTGAAGGCTATAATCGATGCCGACCTATAATCCCTGGCTACTCCCCCCCACCGCAAAGATGAGATATCTGCTTACCGTACTGTCTCTGGCAAGCCTAGCGCTTGCCCAGTACAACATCAGCACGATGTATGGCCTGGGCAATGACCTGGCCAACCACAGCCAGGTGCCCAGCATGCTGGAAATACAGAACAGCCGGCATTTTCAGTTCAGCCTGCTGAACGTTCATGCCTACGGCTTTTCTCCGGATATCGAGCAGGATGCGCTGTTCGACTTTCTGTCCATGAGCAAAGACGACACCCTTAGGCTAGGCGACCCACGCCGAAAAGCACTGATAGATGCGCTGGACAACCGAATCATGATAGCCGGTGGGCTGGAACTACAGCCCTTTGCTATGGCCTATCAGTTTGGCAAACTGTACAAGACCACCCTCAGCTTTACCTACCGGCCGCGCATCGGGTTCAATCTTACTTTTAGCGACGACTTTGTGGACTTTGCGCTGAATGGAAACAAGCAGTATCGCGGCACCACCGTAGACCTGGTAAAGGCTCTGCGCGTGAGCACCTTTTTCACCCACGAGTTTGCCCTGGGCGGTGCCTTCGACCTTCCGGTCCATCTGTGGGCCCTCAATCCGCGCAAGCGCCGGCTGCGCATAGGCGGGCGGCTGAAGTACTATTCCGTAGCAGCTGCATCCTACCTGAATGACCCCCAGGCTACGCTGCGCACCGCTGTAGATGGATCTGAGCTGGAAGTCAAGGTAAACGGCGACCTCCGCCAGTCTGGGTTTGACGATAGCTTCAATGGCTTTGACGGTGCAGGCACTGGCTATGGCGCAGACATTTCCGTGTCGCACAACCTGAATGCGTATACCCGCATCTCTGCTGCTATGGTAGACATTGGCCGCCTGAGCATAGTGAATGCCACCGCCTACGCCATCAACCAGAACCTGCTGTTCGAAGGGTTTGAACTGGGGGTTGACTTCTTTGACAACCGGGCTAACATCGAGATAAAAAACGAGGAATTCGATTTTGAATCGAGAGAAGTGAAGAATCAGCGCTTCAGCATGCCCCTGCCTACCCGCATGATACTGGCAGGTGAGACCGGATTTGTGGCAAAAACAGACAAACGCGAGGTAAAATACGCCCTGCACAATGCCTACCTGACATACATACAGGGTTTTGGCAACACTGCGGGCCGCAGCGTGCGGCCCTTTGTAGCCGTAGGCTACCGGGCCAACCTGCGGAACCGCCTGAGCCTGGGCACCAATATAACTGCGCTGAGCCCGGGCGGCTTTACGGCCGGGGCCTTCCTGGCCGTGCATACCCCGCTCTTTAACTACAGCCTGGGGTCGGCCAACCTGCTGAATGCCGTTACGGGAAACTGGCTACGCGGCTCAGACCTGGCCATGAATATGAGCTTCAGCTTCTAGGCAGGGCCATACCCTACACGCAAAAAAGGGGCCAATGGCCCCTTTCTGCATAGATTGCTTATGTGCAAAACCTGGCACTTACACTGCCTTCTGGCTCTTCAGGGTAGCATAGTCCGTATATCCCTTAGCATCCCCACCGTAGAAGGTGCTGGGGTCTGCCGCATTCAAGGGGGCACCCAGCTCAAAGCGCTGGGGCAGGTCCGGGTTGGCCAGGAAAGCCTGACCGAAGGATACCAGATGCACCTTACCGCTGGCAATAGCCTCATTGGCTTCGTCGCGTGTGTAGCCTGCATTGGCCATCAGCGTACCCTGGTACAGGGGGCCAAAGGTGGCAACCGGATCCTTCTCCAGATGTGGGAAGCCATCAATGGGCACCATGGGACGCATCAGGTGCAAGAACGCTAGCTGGTAGTGGTTCAGCCGCTCGATTACATGGCTGTAGAGGGCCTTGGGATTGCTGTCGCCCATCGTGTTGAATATACCGCTAGGGCTTAGGCGTACCGAGATTCGGTTTTCGGGCCATATCTCCTTCACCGCATCCAGCACCTCGAATAGCAAGCGAGCGCGGTTCTCCACACTGCCCCCATAGGCATCGGTGCGCTGGTTGCTGATGTCCTCCAGAAACTGGTTAATCACGTAGCCATTGGCACCATGCACCTCCACGCCATCAAAACCAGCATCCTTGGCTAGTGCTGCCCCCTGCCGGAACTGAGCTATCAGCCCGGGTATCTCGCTTAGCTCTATGGCACGCGGCGCTACGCTCTTCTGCAGGCCCGTATAGGTATAGATGTCTATCTTGGGATCGATGGCCGAGGGGGCTATGGGAAGATCGCCATTGTGGAAGCTGGGGTGGCTCACTCGGCCCACATGCCACAGCTGGAGGAAGATCTTTCCACCCTTGGCATGCACGGCATCGGTTACTTTTTTCCACCCTGCCACCTGCGCGGCAGTATGGATGCCCGGTGTAAGGGGGTAGCCCACCCCCAGGGGGTGCACCTGGGTAGCCTCGGAGATAATAAGGCCAGAGCTGGCACGCTGGGCATAGTACTCAGCATTCAGATCCGTAGGTACCAGGCCCTCGCCAGCACGATTGCGGGTCATGGGCGCCATCGCTACTCGATTCTTCAGTTTCAGATCGCCCACCGTTATGGGCTGCAGAAGGGGTTGAACAGACATGCGTTTTGTTGAATTAAGTGAAACGTACAGGCAATACAAGCGGCACAGGCGAAAGGTTCTTTTTATGGAACAATTATTCCGTAAATTTATTTTGCCCGGTTCAGGCCAACGTCAGTGTCCGCCAATTCGGTACTTTTGTGCCATGTGTAAGGAAGGAGCCGCCTACTGGGATGCGCGCTATAGCGAGCAAGACACCCCCTGGGATGTGGGGGGCCCCAGTACGCCCCTGAAGACGTATATAGATGGGCTGACAGACAAGGAGATGCGCATCCTGCTACCAGGCGGCGGGCCCGGGCACGAGCTGCTGTACCTGCTGGAGCGCGGCTTTTCCCACAGTTTTCTGCTGGACATTTCCCCTGTTGTCATCCAGCAGCTCAGGCAGCAGCACCCGGCCGTACCAGCAGCACACTTTATAGCGGGCGACTTCTTTCAGCACCAGGGGACCTATGATTTAATCCTGGAGCAGACGTTCTTCTGTGCCCTGCCCCCAGCCATGCGCCCCCACTATGCACCCGCCATGCACCGGCTGCTAAGGCCCGGTGGCAGGCTGGCAGGTGTGCTGTTCCACTTTCCGCTTACCGATGCCGGGCCGCCCTACGGCGGCGATGCCGGAGAGTACCAGGGTTATTTCGAGCCCCATTTTACGCAGGTCCGGCTCGCACACTGCTACAATTCCATTCCACCCCGTGCCGGCAAAGAACTATGGATTGACCTCCGAAAATAAGCAGGCACACGGCCCCTCATCCACCCACCCACATGCAGCGCCCCCTGCCAAACCTGGAAGAACTGGAAACTGGCATACACGCCGGTAGTGTGAGTGCCCTCAGCCGGGCCATTACACTGGTAGAGAGCAGCCGGGCCGACCACCGAAAGCAGGCCTACGAACTGCTGGGGCGCCTGATGCGGCAGGCAGGGCAGGCCCGGCGTATAGGCATAACCGGTGCACCGGGGGCGGGGAAGAGCACGTTTATCGAGGCCTTTGGCCTGCACCTATGCGAGGAACTGGGCCTGCGGGTAGCCGTGCTGGCCATAGACCCTAGCAGCCGCCGGACGGGCGGAGCCATACTGGGCGACAAAACCCGTATGGAGCTGCTGAGCCGCCACCCCAATGCCTACATCCGCCCCAGTGCCGCCAGCGACTACCTGGGCGGCACTCACCGCAAAACACGCGAGGCCATGCTGCTGTGCGAGGCTGCTGGCTATGAGGTCATTATTGTAGAAACCGTAGGCGTAGGCCAGAGCGAAACGGCCGTGAGCGAGATGGTAGACTTCTTCCTGCTGCTCATGCTGGCAGGAGCCGGAGATGAGCTGCAGGGCATCAAGCGGGGCATAATGGAGATGGCCGACGCCATCCTGATAACCAAGGCGGATGGGCACAACCTGGAGCCCGCCCGAAAGGCACGACTGGAGTACCAGAATGCCCTGCACTTATTCCCCACCCCTGCCAGTGGCTGGCGGCCAGTGGTACACAGCTGCTCGGCCCTGGACAACACCGGTATAGCTGATGCCTGGAAGCTGATACAGAAATACTACCGCCACACCGAGGCCAATGGCTACCTGGCAGCCCACCGCCAGGGCCAGCTGCGAAACTGGTTTCGGGCAGGCTTTGAGGAAGAGCTGCTGCGCCGATACCTGGAAGACCCCACCTTTCAGGCCCGCAGAGACGAGCTGGAAGCGCGTGTGCTAAACCTGGAGCTGCACCCCCACCAGGCAGCCCTGATGCTGCTGAACGGATAAAATACCTACCAGCCTAGGCAAGGGGGCAGACCCTGTCCTGCCTGAAAAAAAATGGTGCCAAGTTATACTTGGCACCATTTTCAGCGGGGGGGGGGACACACATGTGTACACCCAAACCCTATTGGCCCCTTCATTTATCATCAACAACCGGTGCAAGCAAGGTACCTCCCTTTTGCCGTGGCGGAAACATTGCAAGCGTCTTGAAATGTTCGGTCAACAAATCCTGCACCTGGCCGCCCCATGCTATGCCAAGCCGCATAGCCACATCACGGCTCTTCCAGCCGGAATGAC